>JAEURB010000199.1 GCA_016788435.1 Anaerolineae bacterium
CGCAGGAGGTGAAAGACGCGGCGCTGGCGGCGTATCGGGCGGGATAGGGGCACGATGCCTCGTGCCCGTACGGGGTGGGCCGATCCGCTGCCCGCCAGCCGCCACGGGATAAATCCCGCCGCGCCTCCTGCTCGCCTGTGATGAGTGGGCTCCACCTGGCGCCTGGGGGGTGCCAAAACAAGACCCCTCGTCTCCAGAGCGGGGACGAGGGGCGAAGCGCCGCAGGCCGGTGGGCAAGCGGCGGTGGAGCGCATCGGGCTACGCCAGCGGGTCGCTCACCTCGGCGCAGATGCCGGGCAGATCGGTTTGGGCGAAGTAGCGAACTTCACCGCCGTTCTGGCCGATGATGCGGTAGTAGGCAGCGTGGCTGTACTCGCCCTCGTGATGGTGCAGCGAAATCTCGTTACCCCCGTGCTTGTCGAGGTCCTGGACGACGAAGCCATTCCACACCGACCATTCCTGGCCGAGCAGCTTCTCGGCATAGAGCGGGCCGGTCATCGGCGCATCCACCATCACGCGGCAGGTGAAGCCGGCCATGGGGGGCAGCGCCGCTTCGGGGAGGGGAGCGCCGGGCAGGCCGAAGGTGTAGATATGGCAGCCGAAGGCCATCGAATGGACCACGCCGTCCCCCTGCACGCCGCTGCCCAGGGTGAAGCCAATCCACAGGGTCTGCGCGTTGGGGAAGGCCGCGATCCACTCGGCGAGCGTGCCGAACCAGGGCGAGCCATTGCCGCCGCCGGTGTGCGGCGCATTGTCCTTCATGTGCTGCAGGGACATATTGGCGAGCCACCAGTTGCCGCCATAGATCGGCTCGTAGAGGATGGCGCCGTCCCAGTTACCGTCCACGTCGGTATCCAGCCAGATAAAGATGCCGGGCGGCGTCGCGCCCGAATTGGGCGTGTAGTCGAGGCTGGCGCTGGTGATGGTGGAAAACGGCACGACGAGATCGGTGGAGGCCTCGACGACATCCTCGCCGGTGTTGCTTTCCGTCCAGATATGCACGCCGCCATCCACCATCTCGTAGTGGCCCTGGGTGCCGACATACAAATACCAGGTGTCTATATCGGTGGTGTGAACGACGCCGCACGCCTGGGCGGCAGCCGGCGCAGCGCCGGGGAGGGCAAACAGGGAGAATGCCAGCGCCGTAATCAGCGCCAGCGAGACCGTGGTGAACCATTTGGTGCGCATTTGGTGCTCCTGTTTGAGGGGCGAAGCGCCGCATCCGCGTCAGAATGCGGCGGTTGAGCGAATGGGGCTACGCCAGCGGGTCGCTCACCTCGACGCAGATGCCGGGCAGATCGGTTTGGGCGAAGTAGCGGACTTCACCGCCGTTCTGGCCGATGATGCGGTAGTAGGCATAGCCGCTGTACTCGCCGTCGTGGTGGTGCAGCGAAATCTCGATACCGCCGTGCTTGTCGAGGTCCTGGACGACGAAGCCATTCCACGCCGACCATTCCTGGCCGAGCAGCTTCTCGGCATAGAGCGGGCCGGTCATCGGGGCATCCACCATCACGCGGCAGGTGAAGCCGGCCACGGGAGGCAGCGCCGCTTCAGGGACGGGAGCGCCGGGCAGGCCGAAGGTGTAGATATGGCAGCCGAAGGTCATCGAAGTGATCACGCCGTCACCGAGGACACCGCTACCGAGGGAATAGCCGATTTGAACCGTTCTGGCATTCGGGAACGAGGTAGCCCACTCGGTCAGCGTGCCCCACCAGTTCGAACCGTTACCCTGGAAGTCAACGCCATCGCCGTGATGGGGTGCCCCGGCCTTCACGAATGCGGCGGAGCCGTTGGAGAGCCACCAGTTCGCGCCGTAGAAGGATGCTTCACCGACGAGGATGCCATCGGGTGTACCGTTGGCATCGGCATCAATGACGATCTGGAGCGAGGGCGGGATGCTCCCCGCCGTGGGGGTGTAATTCATAACACCGCTGGTGATAGTCGAGAGATTGACGGCCAGCGGATAGTAGCCGGCGGCCTTGTCGGTGGTCGTGCTGCCTTCGGTCCAGATGTGCAGGCCGCCATCCACCAGTTCATTGTGGCCAGTCGCGCGCGTTTGGCTCAGATCCCAGCTACTCAGATCGGTGGTGTGAACGGCTCCACAGGCCTGGGCGGCGGCCGGCGCGGCGCCGGGGAGGGCAAACAGAGACAATGCCAGCGCCATAAAAAGCGCCAGCGAGACAGTGGTGAACCATTTGGTGCGCATTTGGTGCTCCTGTTACATAACGCGGAACGACTAATCTGGGGGCCTTCGTTGTCTTCTTCGTACTCTCTCCCCAGAGAGCAGGAAATGAATTACAGAAAACTAACACATCAGATTTCTGTATTCCAGTTCATCGTACCTGCGTGAGCGTGATATTGAAACAGCAGATTGGCCTTTGGCAGCAGAATTCACGAAACTTTCACGGGGGAGATCAAGAACGGGCGTTCGCTTTGCCGAATGATGGGGGGTCACCAACTACAACCTGACCCCCGGCCCCCTCTCCATTCTGGCGAGGGGTGAAAGGCAGGGCGGTTCGTGAACCGCCCCTGCGAACGCTGCGGGAGATGGGCGGGGGGCGTTAAGGCGGGCTGGTGAGCTTCCAGAGCAGCTCGGTGAGCGACCGGCGGCGGGTGAGGATGTGCAGCGCGACGGACGCGATGCTAAACGTGACGACGATGAGCAGAATCTGCGGCATGGTGGGCGGCACGAACGACAGGATGCCGGGCGCAATGTAGCAGCCAAGCATGGTGGCGGCGGCGAAGAACAGACCGCTGAAGAAGACGAAGCGGTGCCGCAGCCACGTTTTGGACTCGAAAAGCTCCACGCCGAGCACGTTCCAGTAGACGAGCATGCCCCACAGCGTCATGAACATCATGTTGACGCTGCGGCTCATGGCGAAATTGCCGTCGTTGAGCAGGTACGACGCGCCGTACATCACCGACAGCGCGGCCATCGCCAGCAGCCCGGCGTTGAGCACGTAGTCAATCACATCGCGCCGCCAGAAGTCCATGCGAACAGGCCGCACATAATGCATGGCGATCAGGGTGGCCGGGATGTTGACGACGCCGAAGGTGACCCAACTGATCTGGATCGGGTTGATGGGGAACGGCAGGCCCATGAAGCCGGCGAAGATGAACCAGAGCAGGCTGTAGAGGTTCTTGACGAGGAAAATCTTGCTGGTGCCGAAGATGGATTGCTTGACGATGCGGCCCTCGTGCAGCGCGCGCGGCAGCGTGGAGAGCGCGTTGTTGAGCAGCACGAGGTCGGCCACGTCCTTGCTGATTTGCGCGCCGTCGTTCATGACGATGGCGAGATTGGCCTCTTTGAGGGCCGGGACGTCGTTGACACCGTCGCCGGTCATGCCAACGTAGAAGCCCTGCTCCTTGAGCGCACGGACGATTTGCCGCTTGGTGGTGGGCTCGATGCGGGCGAACAGGTTGCCCTCGACAATCGCGCCACGGAACTCGGCCTCAGACATGGCCTCAAGCTGCGAGCCGGTGTAGGCCGCGCGGATTTCCATGCCGGCACTGGTGGCCACCTGGCGCACGGTTTCCAGATTATCGCCGGAGATGACCTTGAGCTCGACGCCCTCATCGGTGAAAGCCTTGAGCGTTTCGTTGACGTTCGGGCGCACGGTATCGGCCAGCACGAGCAGCGCCAGCCCGGCGCGATCATCCGGCAGGTCGTCGCTGCCATTGAGCGCCGAACCGCGCGCGAAGGCCAGCACACGCAGACCGCGCGCGGCCAGTTCGCTCGCCTGCTGGATGGAGGCGCTGGCGCTGGCCGGCAGCACGCGCTCGGGCGCGCCCATCACCAGCACCTGATCATCGAGGACGACCGCGCCCCATTTGCGGGTGGAGTTGAAGCCGATTTCGCGCGTTTTGCGGCGGGCGGGAGCGGGCCGCTCTTCTGACCCGTTGATGTACTCAGCGACGGCGCTGGCGGTGCGGTTGAGCGCCGCCACGTTGTTCAGGTAGAGCGCCAGCGCCTCGCGCACGGCTTCGGGCGAAGCACCGTTCAGCGGGTCAATCTCCTGCACCGACAGCACGTTCATGGTGAGCGTGCCGGTTTTGTCGAAGCACAGCACGTTGCAGTTGGCCATGTTCTCGACGGCGTTGACGCGCTGGACGAGCGTTTGATGGCGCATCATCGTAATCGCGCCGATGGTGAGCGAGAGGGTGGCGGTGAGGACGAGGCCCTGCGGCACGATGCTGGCCACAAAAACGACCGCGTTGCGGAAGACATTGAGCAGCAGGTCGCTGCTGCCATCCGGCACGCCCGCCTGCACCGGGTCTACGTAGCCGGCCACGAACAGCATCGGCGTGCAGAGCAGCATGATGAGCACCGAGAACTGCACGATATTGCTCAACTGGCGCTGGGTGGGCGTGAGCACCTGCTTGTACTGCTTGGCGACGGCCGAGAGCTTGTTGATGGTGCTGTCCCGGCCGACGACGGTGGCGACCATGACACCGGCCCCGGCCACGCAGAACGAGCCAGACGAGACGGGCATACCGGCGTCTTTGAGCACGGCATCGGACTCGCCGGTGAGCTGGCTTTCGTCAATCTCCAGCGCGTCGCTGTGCAGGACAACGCCATCCACCACGATCTTGTCGCCGGGTTCGAGCGGCAGCACGTCACCCAGCACGACCTTATAGGTCGAAACACGGGCGGGCACGCCATCGCGCAGGACGGTGACTTCGGGGGTCGAAAGCTCGGCCAGGCGGTCCAGCTTGCGCTTGGAGAAGATTTCCTGAATCGTGCCGAGCAGGGCGTTGGTGACGACGCTGAAGCCAGCGAAGAGGACGGTGGCAAAGTCACCCAGGAGCGCGGTGACGACGAGCAGGACGCCCATCGTGAGCGTGAACAGGTTGAAGACGTTCTCGCGGATGATGTCGAAGTACGAACGGCCTACACGCGGCTTGAAGGCGTTGGTTTCGCCGCGCCGTTCGCGCTCGGCTACCTCGGCGGCAGTGAGGCCATCGCGCTGGGTGGCTGCGAGCACTTGCGCGGCGTCGGGGGTGTGCTGGGCCACGTGGGGGGTACTCCTGCGCGGGCTCAACACGGACTGGTAGCCTGAAAGCGTGGGGGGGACAATGCGGGGGATAAGTCTTGACGCTGAGGGGCGGTCTGCTATACTGGCCGCAACCGAGGCCCCGTAGCTCAACGGCAGAGCAGTTGACTCTTAATCAATTGGTTAGAGGTTCAAATCCTCTCGGGGTCATGTAAGCGCATCGAAAAGACCGCTCGGATTGCTCCGGGCGGTCTTTGATTCGGGTGTGCAATGCTCGATGCCACTATGGTAAGTCCGCCCCCTCACTTCCCCACTGGCAAATCCACCCGGAACGTCGCGCCCTGGCCGGGGCTGGGGCTGGATGCGCTCACGGTGCCGTCCGCCTGAGCGACCAGCGCCGCCACAATCGCCAGGCCGAGTCCTGTCCCCTCCACTGTCGCCGGGCGTTCGCGCGTCGAGCGGAAGAAGCGCTCGAACAGGCGGCCCTGCTCGGCCGGGTCGAAGCCTTCGCCCGTGTCGCTGACGATGAGATGCAGCGCGCGCGCGTCCGCCCCCACTTCCAGCCGCACATGGCCGTGCGCGGTGTATTTCACGGCGTTGCTGAGCAGGTTGTCGAGGACCATGCGCAGGGATTCGGCGGGCAGCGCGGGCGTGGGTGCTTCTTCGGGAATCGCCGCCTGAAATTCGAGCCCCGCCCGCTGCGCCTGAATCCGCCAGTGCCGCGCGGCGTCCTGCATCACGGCGGCGGCGTCATAGGCTTCCGGCGGCGAGTGTAAATGGCCTTCGTCCAGCCGGGCCAGCGTTAGCAGGGACGTGACCAGCCCGGCCATGCGCGCCGACTCGGCGTCCAGTTCGCGCAGATACGCCTCCTGCTGTTCGGGCGTCAGGCCGCCAGTTTCGATGGCTTCCAGGCGCAGGCGAATCGCCATCAGCGGGCGGCGAAGCTCGTGGGCCGCGTTGCTCACGAAGCTGCGCTGCTGCCCGATCAGGGTTTCAAGCTGCTCGGCCATGCGGTTGAAGGCATTGGCCAGCGCGTTGATCTCGTGCGTGGAATGGACGGTGATGCGGGTGTCGAGATGCCCATCGGCCATGCGCAGCGCCGAGTCCTCCATCTGGCGCAGCGGGCGCACGATGCTGCGGCCCATCCATACACTGGCCGCCGCTACCCCCGCGATGACCGGCAGGGCGACCGCCAGCAGCGCCAGCCACTGCGAACGCGCCTCCACATACGCTCTGTCGGTCGGCGACGAGATGACCAGAAAGCCTGATCCGTTTTCCTCCTGCCGGATGCGCGTGATGGCGTAGGCGCGCTCTTGGCCGCCCGGATCAGAAACGGTGGCCGAAGCGATACCGTCCTGCGCAGCCTGCTGAAACAACTGGCCGGGAAACGTCGAGGCGTATTCCGGCGCGGTTGAGGGAATGACCAGCCGTCCAAAGCCGTCCACCAGCAGAAAGTCGTAACCGGTGCGCTGGCTCAGCGCGTCAATCTGGCTTTGCACGGCCGCCAGACGGGTACCGCCCTCTTCCGATTCGCCGCCCAGCCCCAGCGACGAGGCTGCCGTGATCACCCGGTTCTGCAAATCCTGCTGGAAGAACTCGAGCGTGGCGGCCTGCAAGCGTGTCCCCGCGATCAGGATCAGGGCCGCTCCGCCTAGCAGGGTCAACCCGCCGAACACCAGCAGAATGCGCTGGCTCAGGCTCATTCCGCGCTTCATCGGGGTTCGCCGGCGCGCTTCTCCACCGGCACCGAGAAGCGGTAGCCCACACCGCGCACCGTTTGGATGAACTCCGGGTTGGACGGATCGGTTTCCAGCTTGGCGCGCAGCCAACTCATGTGGACATCCAGCGTCCGCGTATCGCCGAGCCAGTCAGTACCCCAGACTTCGTCAAACAGTTCGTTACGCGTGACCACCCGCCCGGCGCGGGACATCAGCAGTACCAGCAGGTCGTATTCCTTCTGGCGCGTCACCACGTCCTGCCCCGCCCGTGTCACCGTGTGCGCCGCCAAATCCACCACCAGATCGCCGGAGACCAGTTGTTCGGGCTGGGCGGGGACGGTGTCGAACTGCACTCGGCGCAGCATCGCCCGCACATGCGCTTCCAGTTCCTGAAAGCTGAACGGCTTGACGAGGTAGTCGTCCGCGCCCAGTTCCAGCCCGCGAATCCGGTCCGTGCGGTCATCCAGCGCTGTCAGCATGATGATGGGCACGGTGCTGCGCTGGCGAATCGCCTGGCACACCGCCCACCCGTCGAGGCCAGGCATCATCACGTCCAGCACAATGACGTGCGGGTTTTCCAGCAGGGCCTTGCTCAGGCCAGCGTGACCGTCCTGGGCGACCGATACCGTATACCCCGCCCGCTCAAAGCTGGCCTGCAGCGGCCCGGTCAGCTTGTCGTCGTCGTCAATCAGCAGAATGGAAACCACGCAGTCTGTCCCCCTTGGCGCCGGCCCGCGCCACATCCGCAGGTTGGGCCTGTTTCCACTGTAACTCCGGTCTGGCCAATTTAAGGAAGATTTAGGGCAGATTTGAGACCGTGTTTAAGCAAGCCCGGTGGCAAAGGATTAGGCTGAGGGCAGATTGCAACCAGAAGGAGAGCCTCATGGCTTCCGGAATGACTTCCAACAAACGCTTCGCCGTCCGTCTGTCTCTGGTCACCACCAGCACCCTCGCCCTGATCATGGGCGCGCAGAGCCTGGCGACTCTGGACACGGTCAATGCAGCGGCGGCGGCCACCGAACACAGCGCAGGCGCAACCGTGACCAATACCGCGGCCAGTACGACCGAAACGGTCATCGCCAACGCCGCGCCGCAGATCACGATCCTGCGCCATGCCGCGCCGAGCATCACCATTCAGGCGCATGACAGCACTGCGAGTACGACCGCGACCAAGAGCAGCACGGCCGCCGCGCCGGCCACCATGCAGCCGCCGGTGCCGGTCGTGGTCTCGTCCTCGTCGCAGTCGTTCTCCATCCCGATGACGCGGTCGAGCCGCTAGGGTGCGCATCATGGCCGAATTGTGCGCCACGTCCTTCCGCGCAATGGGCTGCCAGGTTCATCTTTGGCTGGAAACCGATGAAGACGGCGCGCCGCTGCTGACTGCCGCGGCTGCACGTATCGCCGAATTGGAAGCCGCGCTGTCGCGCTTCCGCCCGGAAAGCGAACTGTCACGCCTCAACGCGCAGGTCGGAAGCTGGTTCGCCGCCAGCCGCGATCTGCTGGCCAATGTGCAGGCGGCCAAGCAGGGCGCGCGCCTGACCAATGGGCTGTACAACCCACTGGTGATGGATGCGCTGGAGCGCGCCGGTTACGACCGCAGCTATGAACTGCTGGATGAAAACACGCCCAGCCGCGCCCCCATCCCCGCTTCCAACTGGCCGGACATCGAGATTGACCTGCCTAACCAGCGGCTGCGGCTGCCGGCGCGGATTGACCTGGGTGGCGTCGCCAAAGGCTGGACGGCCGAGGTCATTGCCGATGAACTGGCGGCGCACGGCCCGTGTCTGGTGGATATGGGCGGCGACCTAGTCGCCCGGGGCGCGCCGCAAGGCCGTGACGGCTGGCCGGTCGCCGTCGCCGATCCGGCTGCCAATGGCGATCCTCTGCTCACGCTGTCGGTCACCGACTGCGCGGTCGTCACCAGTGGCACCGACTACCGGCGTTGGGGGCCGGGGCGAACCGCACATCACCTGATTGACCCGCGCACGGGTCAACCGGCCCACACAGATGTCGCCACGGTCACGATCATTCACCCGCAGGCCGCCACTGCCGAGGTCTATGCCAAAGCCGTCATCCTGGAGGGCAGCGACGCCGGCCTCAACTGGCTGAATGACCAGTGGGACGGGGCCGGGCTGGTGGTTCGCCAGGATGGCGCGGTGCTTGCCACGACTCGTTTTGAACGGATGGTGTACGAAGGAGTTCTGCCGTGAAACGCCTGATAGTCATTGTGCTGCTCGCATCTACGCTCGCCCTGCCGGCCATTTCGGCTGCCCAGTCCCAGTCTGCCGGCAATGTCATTCCTCTGAATGACTCGTCTCCCGCGATGGATATTGTCGTGAATTCGCAGCCGGGCGCGGCCGGCGCGCTGGTTATGCAGCTGAGCGGAGCAAGCGTCACCGTCTCCGACGCTTCGGGCCAGTCCGTCTTCGAAATGGCCGACCGCCGCGCCCACGAACTGCAACTCCGCTTCGGCGCAGGCTCCTCGTCCCACACCGTCACCGTCGAACGCCTGCCCGGCGTGCAGGAGGCCTATTTCAGCGCCACCCCGGTGGATGACCTGCTGGCGATCGGCAGCATTGCGTCCAGCGAGCAGGGCAGTCTGCAAGTTGGGCAGGGCCTCGACTCGGCGGTCAGCGCGACGACGGATGTTCCGTTCGCCATTCCTGACGGCCAGATCGGCCGCCTCATGACCAGCTTCAGCGGGTACCCGCTTTCGGCCAAAATCGTGGACTCGGTGGGCATCGAAGTCGCGCGCCTCAACCCCAGCATGATTGACGGCTTGAGCATCACGCTCGACGGCGGGCAGTACGCGCTGGGCCTCATCAATACCGACGCGGCCACCCAAGCCCAGACATCCACCAGCGTGACAGCCGCCTCGCTGCCCAGCCTGCCCGACCCCGTGGAAGCCGCCGCCCAGGCCACCCAAGCGGAAGCTGCTGCGCCAGCCACCGCGCCCACCTGCCTAATCCAACTGACCTCGAGTGCCGAAGTCCACAGCGGCCCCGGCTTCAACTACAGCCTGATGGGCTATGCGCCACGGGGGATCACCCTGCTGGTCGGCGGCGTCAACCGTCAGGGTGACTGGACGCTGATTGGTGACGGCACGACCTCCGGGTGGGTCAACGGTGCGCCCGGCATCGTCTCCGGCGATTGCAGCCAGGTTGCGACCTACGACATCCCGCCGGCCAACACCAATGCCGCCCCCAACCTGTCCGCCAACCCGCAGCAGCCGAGCGGCGAGCGTGAGAGTGGCGAGCACGAAAGCGGCGAGCACGAATCTGGCGAGCACGAATCTGGCGAGCACGAATCTGGCGACGACTAGCCTCCCATTTTTCCGTAGACGCCGGGGCGCTAAACCGCGCCCTGGCGATCCACCCCACCCGCAAGGAGCCTAATCATGATCAAGCCTTCTCCCTGGATGGACCGTCTGGCCTTCCTCTTCAGCGTCATCGTCATCGGGGCCGCCGCAACCTGGATCATCCAGAACGGGCTGTTCTCCCCGGCGCTTTCACAAAGCGATAACTGGGCGTGGTACGTCATCCGCGCCTCCGGGCTGACCGCCTACATCCTGCTCACGGTTTCCATACTGTGGGGGATGGCGCTCTCCAGCAAGATTTTCAAGAACTGGTCGCCCGGCCCGCTTTCGATGGTGCTGCATTCGGGGCTGTCGTGGATTGCGCTGGCATTCGCGGCGCTGCACGCCCTGCTGCTCATAGTGGACAAGTACGTGCCCTATCAATTGAGCGAAATCCTCATCCCGTTCATCGGGCCTTATCGTCCGCTGGCCGTGGGGCTGGGCACGATTGCCTTTTGGGTTGTCCTCGTGGTCACGCTCAGTTTCTCGCTGAAGAAGCGCATCGGCCACCGGGTGTGGAAGTGGATCCATTTCACCAGCTACCTGGCCTTCGTAATGGTCACGGTGCATGGGCTGACCGCCGGTACGGATGCGTCACGGCTGGGCGTCCGGCTGATGCTGGTGGCCGCAGTCGCTCTGGTGTCCGCCTTTGTCTTCGTGCGGGTGGCCCGCCGCGATCAGAAGGGTGCCCATTCCACCCGCGCCGAAGCCTGACTACTCCTGAATCACCCTCATCACGATACCTCGACCTATTCAGCTGGCCTTGCACCGGCTGAATATTCCATGCCACACATGCTGGCAGCATAGGGCGCATGTCGCGGTATGATGGTCGTTTGGTACACTCTGCCGCACGCGCGCGGTTTCTCGTGCGCCGCGCCTGGGGAGAACGCCCGGACATGCAGCAGGAAACGGCATCGTGGCGGGAACACGCCGCCTATAACTCGGGGGTGATGGCGGTGGTGGGCGGCTTTGGCGCGCTCCTCATCGGCCTGTTTAACACCGGCAGCGGAGACACGATCCCGCTGTTCGCCAGCGGCCCCGGCCAGCCCAACTTCGCCGCCATGATCACGCTGGTCGCGGCGGTCATGGGCGCGGTCGTCACCAGTTACAGCTATCGCGGGCTGTTCCTCGCCCGCAAGGAAGAACGCGAAGTGCTGCGCCTGGCTGTTGAGACGCGCGGGCGCAGTGTGCTGCTGCGCTTCTTCGCGTCGCTCGGCGTGGGCCTGTTGAACCTGTTCACGCTGGGCTTCATCTTCTACATCCTCAGCGGCTGGACGCAGGATGTGATCCTGAACCGCGCGCTGGCGATTGCGATGGCGGTCGTTTTCGGCGCGCTGCTGTCGTACGTCACCGCCTACTGGACGATCACCGTGCGCCCCCGCCAGTTGTTCCGGCTGGCGCTGGCGTTGCTCGTGATCAGCCTGCTGATGGGCATGGCGAGCATCACGTCGCCCGGCTGGTGGCGGAACACGCTCGGCTATTTCGGCTATCCAACCGCCGCGCAGTTGCTGTATGCCTTCGGCGTACTGATTGGCTGCCTGCTGGTGCTGGCGGTGGCGATGGACATTATGTCGGACCTGCGCGTGATTGTGGACATCGGCGGCCTGGACGGGAGCACGTTCGACCGCCTGAAGTTCGGGCTGTACGGCGTCACGCTCGGCCTCGCCGGTATTGGCCTGTTCCCCGGTTACGTCAACCCGGCCGATGAACCGTGGTTCGCTATCGCCGTGATCCTGATGACGCTGCTGATGATCGTGGGGCTGTTCGCCAGCCCGTGGCTGATACCGGGCTACGGGCTGCGCTTCCGGCTGCTGTCACTGGCGGCGGGCGCAATCGCGGTGGCGAGCTTGCTGGGCTGGCTGATTTTCGGCTGGCTCAATTTCATCGGGCTGGAACTGGTACTGCTGGCGACGGCGCTGGTGTGGATATTCGTCTATCAGGCGCTGACGACGCGCTTTGTACTGCAGGAGCGCCCTGCCCTGCGCGAAGCAGCCGCTGCCATCCGCGCGGCTGAGGAGAAGGTGAAGCAGCAGGCTGCGCAGCCCTCACCCTGAGGGCTGTGCAGGGTTCGTTTTCGAAGGAACCGCGTTTCGCGTTGGACACGGCGGTTCGCTCGCGAGCGAACGTAGGTAGGGGCATGGCATACCTTGCCTACACAAGCTGGTGGCGTACAAACGAAGCGGGGTGCGCTTATGAAGGCACCCCGCTTTGATTCATGCATCGAACTATTGCAGCGGACTTATTCGCCGCTTTTTTCGTCCGTCGTGGCTGGCGGCGCGGCGGCAGCGGGGCTTTCAACCTCCGGGGCGGGCTCGATGTGGTGCGCTTTCTGGCGGGCCTGCCAGAACAGGAACGCGGCGACCGCAATCAGCGCCACGCCCAGCATGGCCAGGAACAGACCTGCCGTCTGGAACGGGCCGATCAAACTGCTCTCAACCGCCGAGCGCAGCGATTCGACGGCCGCGTTCGCCACCGGGACGAGGGCAGCGGGCACCGAATCACTGCTGCTGGCGGCCAGCGGCGTGATCAGGCTGGTGGTCAGGCGGTCGTTGATGGCGAACAGGACGAAGCCGCTAATGGCCAGCGTCAGGCCGATCCACAGCAGCCACCAGCGAATTGAGCGCATCAGGTACAACTGCAGGTAGCTGTGAAGCAGCAGGGGAATACCGAGAATCAGGAGCAGGATGGTCGTGAGCTGGCCGGAAAGCTCGCTGAGACTGGCTCCAATCGACTCGAAGAGGGTGAGCACGCGCTGTTCGAGCGGCGAAACAGCCTGCCGCTGGGCTTCGGCCTCGGCGGGGGTGAGCGTGGGCTCAAAGGTGGGGGCAGGGGTGGGCGTCGAAACGGCCGTCGCGGTGGGCGGCGTGCGGGTGGTGACTTCGGTCGCCAGCGCCGAACCAGCGGCTTGCAGCGTGGCCTGCGCCTCCTGAACCTGCTGGGTGGCCTCTGCGATGACGGCGCTCGTGCGGGCCTGGATGCCAGCGGCGAACTCCTCGACGGCCTGCACGATGCTTTCGGGCAGTGGCACCGAGACCGAGAAGAAGCCAGAGCCAACGCGGAGGTTCGGCCAGTCGAGCCGCGCCGGGCCAAGCGGCGTGTCGAAGGTGATATTCGACAGCAAATCCACTTCGCTCAGGCGTTCTTCGATGCGGCCCGCCGCCTGATTAGCGATTTCGGCCAGCGCCAGCGTGAGCGCATTACGCATCAGGTCCTGCGCGGCGACGCCCAAAGTTTCCGGCGGACGGCACAGAAAGCTGACGGCAACCGACGTATTTGGGCTGGGGCCTGTACCCAGAAGCTGCTCAATCTGCGCCGTCTGAGCATCGGTGCATTGATCGAGCGCGGCCAGCAGCAGGTTGACCAGCGGCGCGGCATTCGAGGCGCTGAGGGCCTGCTGGAGGGTTTCGACCGGGGCCTGAGCCGCGCCGGCAATCGCGCCCTGCACTTCGGTGACGACGCGGAAGAAGACCTGATCGGCGCGCGAGCGCAGCCATTCGTCGAGCGGGAGGCCGCTGTTGATGATGTCTTCCAGCGCGCGGCGGAAGGCCGTCACCAGCGGCGCTGTTTCGACCGTATTCTGGCCAATCTGGATGGTGGGAGGGATGGAGTCGGTGAAGGTTTGCCAGACGGCTGAACCCAGGTCGTCAATCACATGATTGTCCACCAGGTTCTGGCCGAAAGCAGGCACGATTGCCGTCGCGTTGACGAGCAGGATGCCACTGAGCATGGCAACCAGCAGCAGCACGCCAACCGCGACGAAGACAAACGAGATGATACGGCCGCTGATAAGCAGGAATCGTTCCACGAGGTTGCCTCACGGTGAAGTCATCAAACCGGCACGAATCTAGCATGCAGCACGGGGAACTGCCATGTTTGTACAAAAGCATGAGGCTTAGTCAATGTGCCTAACTTTACGGACAAACCGTGTCCCGAACGGGAGATAACGTTCTATATTTACATACGCCGTGTTGTTCACGGTGATTCTCGAAAGATACACCATTCGTCAAAGGAGAGGGCAATGAAGAAGGTCTTGCTGCTCTCGCTGGTGCTGACATTGGCACTGGCGAGCGTGGGTATTGTGAGCGCGCAGCCACCCGGTTGTCCGGCTGACCTGTTCCCGCTGATGACCGCTGAACTGGAGTCGGCCTGCAGTGGCGGGCTGGCCGGAACCGTCGTGACCATGACCGGCCCGTTCACTGAAGGGGACGAAGTCAAGTTCAACAACGCCATCGCCGAGTTCGAAGAGTGGACCGGTATTGACATTCAGTACACCGGTTCGAAGGAATTTGAAGCGGCCATTCGCGCGGTGGTCGAGGGCGGCGCACCGCCAGACATCGCGGACTTCCCGCAGCCTGGTTTGCTGAAGGGCTTCGTGGACGATGGCTTCGTGATTGACGTCAGCACGTTCATGAATGCCGAGTGGCTGCAGCAGAACTACCTGCAAAGCTGGCTCGACATGTCGCAGATGAACGGCATCACGGCCGGTGTGTGGAACCGCTTCAACGGCAAGAGCCTGGTGTGGTATCCGATTGCGGCCTTCGAAGCTGCCGGCTACACGGTTCCGACGAGCTGGGCAGAGCTGGAAGCGCTGGAAGCCCAGATCATCGCCGATGGCTCCAATCCGTGGTGCGTGGGCATCGAGTCGGGCGCGGCCACAGGCTGGCCGGCCACCGACTGGATGGAAGAAGTGATGCTGCGCACGACGTCGCTGGAGAACTACGACAACTGGTCGTTCCCGGCCGACCTGGCCGACCGCCTGCCCTTCACTTCGCCCGAAGTGAAGAATGCCGCCGAAGTGCTGGGGAGCATCTGGTTTGCCCCGGACATGGTTTATGGTGGCCAGCAGGCTATCGTCTCGACGTCGTTTGGCGACGCTCCGCTGCCGATGTTCGACACCCCGCCCGGCTGCTACCTGCACAAGCAGGGCAACTTCATCACCAGCTTCTTCCCCGAAGGCGTGGTAGCGGGTGAAGACTACGGCGTGTTCTATCTGCCCGGCATTGACGAGGAATACGGCAAGCCGTTCCTGGTCGCCGGTGACATCTACGCGATGTTCAACGACCGTCCGGAAGTGCGCGCGGTGATGGACTACTTCTCGCGCGGCGAGTCGGTCAAGGGCTGGCTGGCGGCCGGTGGCGCGCTTTCGCCGCACAACGACGCGCAGTTGGATTGGTACGGCAGCGAACTCGACCGCAGCATCGCCGCTTTGGTGGCCGAAGCGACCAGTGTGCGCTTCGACGGTTCCGACCTGATGCCGGGCGCGGTGGGTGCTGGTTCGTTCTGGAAGGGCATGACCGACTGGGTGAGCGGCACGGTTGACCTGGACACGGCGCTGGCGGAAATTGACGCTGCGTGGCCGACTGAGTAGTCAATCGAGCTTGCTGAACGGATAGTCAGGCTTGATGAACAGGGCAGCCGGCTTCGGTTGTCCTGTTCTTTTTCAGGCGAATGCTGCGGTAGCGCCGATGGATTGAGGGGCGAACGATGGAAAGTATTCGTATACGCACGGATGATGAGTTCAGGTGGCCAGACTTCCTGCTGGCGGTCGTGCTGGTGGTGGCCACCTTTATCGTCCTCTATCTGGGCTTCATTTTCCTTCGAGATAATCAGTCGGCCCCGGTCGTGACGGCGATCTTCGCCATCGTGTGGGGCGTGGGCGGGGTGCTGACGCTCTATTTCGTGGCGAACAACTTCGTCGAAAAGCTGCCGCACGGATGGTCAACGCGGCTGCAACCGTTCATCTTCGTAGGCCCGGCCATCGCGCTGCTGGCGTGGTATCTGGCCGTGCCGACGGTACGCTCGCTGGTGCTGAGTATGCAGAGCAACCGGGGCAACGGCTTTGTCGGCCTGCAAAACTATCTTGACATCTTCAACTCGCGCATCATGCAGGAAGCCTTCACCAACAATCTGCTGTGGATGGTGGTAGGTACGACGCTGGTGGTTTCGTTTGGCCTGCTGATCGCGATTCTGGCGGACCGCAGCAGCTTCGAAAACCCGGCCAAGGCGCTGATTTTCCTGCCGATGGCGATTTCGATGGTCGGCGCGGGCATTATCTGGAAGTTCATCTACGACTTTAACCCGAACGTTGGTTTGCTCAGTTCGGTGGTGACGGGCGCAGGCGGGCAGGCGCAGGACTGGCTGCGCCAGGTGCAACCCTGGAACAATATCTTCCTGATCATTGTAATGGTTTGGCTGCAGACCGGCTATGCGATGGTGCTGTTTTCGGCGGCCATCAAGGGCATCCCCGACGAACTGCTCGAAGCGGCCCGTGTGGACGGCGCGAGTGAACTGGTCATCTTCTTCCGCATCATCGTGCCGAGCATTTCGGGCACCATCGTCGTCGTGATCACGACCGTCATCATCTTCACGCTCAAGCTGTTCGATATTGTGATGGTGATGACCGGCGGGCAGTTCGGCACCGAGGTGATCGGTGTGCGCTTTTACCGCGAGATGTTCACCAACAACAACCCGGGTTACGCATCGGCCATCGCCATTGTGCTGCTGATCGCGGTTATCCCGGTGATGATTTACAACCTGCGCGAATTCAACAAGGGCCGCGCCTTTTAGCGCCTGCATCCAGAGGAGAAAACTGCTCATGCATGCCAGCAAAAAACGCGCGCTCTGGATCGTCAATGGCACCCTAGCGGTGATTGTCATCCTGTGGACGATACCGACCATCGGCCTGCTCATCTCGTCTATTCGCCAGCGCGACGACATCCGTTCGTCAGGCTGGTGGACGGTGCTGCCGCATCAGGCATGGCAGGATACCGGCGAACGGCTGCCGATACCCGAGGGCCAAACGCGCGACCAGCCGATTACGATTGAGGGAAAAACAGCGACTTATGCCGAATGGCAGCAGGGCGTGGATATGGGCGACGGCCGGCGGATTCAGTGGGTGGGCAACCTGCGCCTCGGCGAACTGTATGTGTTGAACCAGAACTGGACGGCGAACACGGACTTCACGCTCGACAATTACGGTGAAGTGCTGGCTGGCCGCGAATTTGAGGTACGGAATGCCGACGGTTCATCCACGACCGTGCAGGGAGCGAACCTGGTTGGGGCGTTCATCAACTCACTGACGGTTACTATTCCGGCCACCATCATCCCGATATTGATCGCGGCCTTCGCGGCATATGGCTTCGCCTGGATGCGCTTCCCCGGCCGCCGCATCCTGTTCATCGGCGTGGTGGCGATGCTGGTGGTGCCGCTGCAAATCGCCCTCGTGCCGATTTTGCGCGACTATGTGGCGCTGGGGCTGAACGGCACCTATCTGGGCATCTGGCTGGCGCACGCCGGTTTCGGCCTGCCGCTGGCGATTTACCTGTTCTACAACTACATGAGCAACCTGCCGCGCGACATTCTGGAGTCGGCCTTCATTGACGGCGCGTCCCACTTCACGGTCTTCATAAGGCTGATTCTGCCGCTGTCGATTCCGGCGCTGGCCGCCTTTGCCATCTTCCAGTTCCTGTGGGTGTGGAACGACTATCTGGTAGCGCTGATCTTCCTCGGGCTGAACAACAACATCCAGGTGATGACGACGCAGATCGCGGGATTGGTGGGCCAGCGCGGGCAGGACTGGTATCTGCTGACGGCCGGGGCGTTCATTTCGATGATCGTGCCGCTGATCGTGTTCTTCGCGCTGCAACGCTACTTCGTGAAGGGGCTGATGGGCGGCTCGGTGAAGGGGTGAACCTGACCTCCACTTCCCCCTTTCCGCTTGCGGAGAGGGGGAAGAGGACGCGGCGCGCCGGGGGCTGAGGGGCGGCAGATGGTGGGTGCGAAGGGGCAGGGAAGCCCCTCATCAGCATTTGGTTCCTCACGCCCCCAGGGCTGTTGCAAAGTCAGGCAAGTAGCCCCAACAAGGTGGCTTCAGCCCCTTGCTTGAGGCGGCAACGGGCTGAAGCCCGCTGTTGCGTTCCTCTTTCCGCTATGACTTTGCAACAGCCCTGCTCACGCGCCACAACTTACTTGACGATACGTTTACTCCCTGCTATATTAACTTGTGCAGTGTGGGATCTATTTCGGGCGATTTCGCCTGAGCCCCATGGGCGTTGTGGTTAGACGCCTTAGATGCCCCGTTACAAACCCCATCAGTGCCGCCTCTGCTAGAACCTCGCTGCTGTGTGGGACGTGGATGTGTACGAGGGCAAGATGCACAACCGCCAGTTCTATGCGGAGAGGTAAATATCAACATGGCACGCACTCGCGGTACGGTCAAGTGGTTTAACGGTGAGAAGGGCTACGGGTTCATCACCCAGGAGAACGGCCCGGACCTGTTCGTCCACTACTCGGAGATTCAGGCGCGCGGCTTCCGCACCCTGAATGAAGGCGACAAGGTCGAGTTCGAAATCACTGATGGCAAGAAGGGCAAGCAGGCCAGCGCCGTCACCGTCGTCAGCGAGTAGGCCGTCCGCCTTCAGTTGACCATTACCCGCCCCTGAAAATCAGGGGCGGGTTTTTTTGTGTGCAACAGCCGGCCCGGCCCGGCCAACACGGCAGCGTGAAACCCGGTGCAAAGGCCGCTGCGGGCGCTGCACGCGGCCTCAATCGGACTGCCGTCCATCTGAGAAACCCGTGAGACAAAGTACCGCCTGAATCAAGCTCCCATTATGATGAGCCACAGCCTGATTGAGTAGTGTTCCGGGAGTCTCAACCTCTCATGCGCGTAAGCCGCCTGATCCTCGCCATTATCGCCGCACTTGCCATCATCGCAGTCGTCACCTTGATCTGGTTTTTCGTCAGCAGCGGCAGCGGGGAGGCCAGCCAGCCCGTGACCGCCCCGACGCTGGCCGTGACCACGGCAGCCGAAACACCGCCACCAACGGCTGAAACGACGGCGGATGCCACCGAAGCGCCAACTGCCGAAGCCACCACGGTGACTGCGGCCCCGGCAGGCGACCCGGTTGTGTTCTCGCTCGTACAGGGCGAGTCGTCGATCAGCTTCGAGCTGGACGAGGACATGCGCGGCCAGCGCTTGACGGTGATTGGCACCTCGCCGGATGTGGCCGGGCAGGTGGGGGTGAACTTCGCCGACCCGTCCGCTTCAGAGGTTGGCCAAATCGTCTTCAACCTGCGCACGCTGAATACGGGCAACGACTTCCGCAACCGCGCCATTCGGGGCCAGATTTTGCAGTCGGCGCGGGACGAGTTCGAGTTTGGTTCGTTCACGCCAAGCGTGATCAGTGGCCTGCCCACGACGCCCATCGAGGACGGCCAGACGGTGACGTTCCAGATCACGGGAGACCTGACGCTGCGGGATGTCACGAACCCGGTGACGTTCGATGTGACGCTTACGGAAGTGAGCGAGGAACGGCTGGTTGGGCAAGCGACGGCGACCATCAATCGCAACGACTGGGGCCTGACTATTCCGGA
>JAEURB010000228.1 GCA_016788435.1 Anaerolineae bacterium
GACGCCGATTGAGGAGCCGTGGGACGGCGTGATTCATGCCGCGCTGCAGGCCGCCGCCGATGAGGGCCTGATCGAGTACACGTATCAGGACGAGATCGGCTATTCGGGCGACATGGAAATCATCCTGCGCGAAGTGGCTACCGACAACGCGCCGGCCATCATCTTCGGCGACGCCTTCGGTAACGAGGAAGCGGTGCGCCGCGTCGCCCGCGACTTCCCCGAAATCGCCTTCGTGTTTGGTTCGGGCCTCGGCCCCGCCCAGCCCAACCTGTCGGTTTTCGATAACTGGATTCACGAACCGGCCTACCTGAGCGGTATGCTGGCAGGATCGCTCTCCGAAAGCGGCAAGATTGGCGTGGTCGGCGGCTACCCGGTGCCGGAAGTCAACCGCATCGTCAATGCATTCGTCGCGGGCGCGCACGAAGCCAACCCGGAGTCGGAAGTGCTGGTGACGTTCATCAACAGCTGGTTCGACCCCGCAGCGGCGCAGGAAGCGGCGCTGGCGCAGGTGGACGCTGGCGCAGATGTGCTGTTTGCCGAGCGCTTCGGCGTGATTGACGTGGCGGCGGAGAACGAACTGCTCGCCTTTGGCAACATGAGCGACCAGAACGAACTGGCGCCTGAGACCGTCGTTACCGGCCCGGTGTGGGACATGAACCCGACGGTGCGCTTCGTGATTGACCAGGTCGCCAAGGGCAGCTACACCGGCCTCGACCTGAAGGACTTCTCGATGATGGCCTACGGTGGCGCATCGCTGGCCCCCTTCCACGGCTTCGAGGAGACGCTGGACGGTGACCTGGTGGCGATGATCCGCGAGCGCGAGCAGGCGATCATTGATGGCCTGTTCCGCGTCAACATTGACGAAGACACGCCGCTGGGCGCCAACGTGCCGGAAGACGTGACCATCGGCGGTTAAGCCCGAACACTCGTCGGCGGGGGCGCACATGCAGCGCCCCCGCTTCATGCCTAACCGCTACTTCAGGGAAACGACTGCTCATGCCCGCCGTAGAAATGCGCGGCGTCACCAAACGGTTCGGCCCGCTCACCGCCAACGACGGCGTGAACTTCGCAGTCGAGCGCGGCGAGATACATGCGTTGCTCGGCGAGAACGGCGCTGGCAAGTCCACACTCATGAAAGTCCTCTACGGCCTATATCAGCCGGATGACGGGGAAATCCTCGTGGATGGCCGGGCCGTAGGCTTCCGCTCACCGGCCGACGCTATCGCCAGCGGGATCGGCTTCGTATCGCAGCATTTCGCGCTGGTGCCGCGCTTCACCGTCGCGGAAAACGTGATGCTTGGGCATGAAGGCGGCGCGCGCCTGAATCCCCGCCAGATGCGCGCGCAGGTGATGATCGCCGCTGAGTCGCTCAATATGGCGATTGACCCCAACGCGCTGGCCGGCAAGCTGTCGGTGGGCGAACAGCAGCGCGTCGAAATCCTCAAGGCGCTCAAGCGCAACTGCCGCGTGCTGATTATGGACGAGCCGACGGCTGTCCTCGCGCCGCAGGATGTCGAGGCGTTGTTCGCCGTGCTGCGCGACCTGCAGAAGCAAGGAATGTCGGTCATCATCATCACGCACAAGCTGAACGAGGTCTTCGCCGTCAGCCAGCGCGTGACTGTGCTGCGGCTGGGCAAAGTCGTGGGAGAGATCGCCACCGAAGCTACGTCACCGTCCGCACTGGCCGAGTTGATGGTTGGCCGCCAAACGCTGGCCGTCGAGCGCAACACGGACCACCAGCGCCAGGAGCCGGTCAAGCTGGAAGTGCGCGACCTGAAGCTGGCCGACAAGCGGGGCGGCCTGCGCCTGCGCGGGCTTTCGCTTGAGGTGCATGGCGGGGAAATCGTTGGTATCGCAGGCGTGGCGGGCAACGGCCAGAGCGAACTGGTGTCGGTGCTGACCGGCACAGCCGTCCCGGACAGCGGCGAAGTCCTCGCGCACGGCCAGCCCTACCCTCTCGGCCAGCCCAAAGCCCTGCCCAATCTCAAAATTGCGCGTATCCCGGAAGACCGGCTGAAGGCGGTCATCAGTGACATGAGCGTGGCGGACAATCTCGTGCTGGAAAGCCTCGACGGCTTCACGCGGCTTGGCCATCTCGGCCGCCAGCAAATCCGTGAACACGCCGAACGGATGATCAAGGACTTCCAGATCAAGGCGTCACCGGGCGACCTGGTGCGAACGCTGTCGGGCGGGAACATCCAGAAGATCATCCTCGCCCGCTCGCTCGGCCAGCAGCCCGAAGTCGTGATTGCGGCGCAGCCGACGCGCGGCCTCGATATTGGCGCGACCGAATATGTGCATCACAAGCTGCTGGAACAGAAGGAACGCGGCGCGGCCATCCTCCTCATCTCGGAGGATTTGGAGGAGATACTTCAGTTGAGCGACCGCATTCTCGTCATCTTCGAGGGGCGCATTGCCGGTGAAATGAGCGCCGCCAATGCTGACGTGCAGCGGATCGGCGCGTTGATGACCGGGGCCGGGGGCTAGCCGATGGCCGGACTGCGCATCGAGCGCGCGCCCTCGCCCGTTTGGGTACGCTCGCTGATCCCCGTTTTTTCGATCTTTGTCACGTTTCTGCTGGTCAGCGTGCTAATTATCAGCGCAGGGGCCAGCCCGCTGCAGGCCTTCTACGAACTGCTGATCGCGCCGCTCACCAAAACCAGCGCCCGCGCCGATATCCTGATGATGGCGACACCGCTCATTCTGACGGGCGTCGCGGTGACGGTCGCTTTCCTCGGCGGCTACTTCAATATCGGCGCGGAAGGCCAGTTGTTCGCCGGCGCGATTGCCGGGGCGTGGATCGGCACGCTGGTGACCGATCTGCCTTCCACGGCGGCTATCCCGTTGATGCTGCTCGGCGGCTTTCTGGCCGGCATGGCCTGGGCGCTGCTGCCGGCCTTGCTCAAGGTCTATCTGTCAGTAGATGAGGTCGTCACGACGCTGCTGCTCAACTCGGTGATGCTGTTCATCGTCAGCTATCTGCTT
Organism: Anaerolineae bacterium; assembly: GCA_016788435.1. GTDB lineage: Bacteria > Chloroflexota > Anaerolineae > Aggregatilineales > Phototrophicaceae > Flexifilum. Next base: position 2,986 of record JAEURB010000228.1, read on the forward strand.
AACGGGCCGTGGCGCGACCCGGTCAGCGGCTGGCCGCAGTCCCCGACGATTGCGCTGTCCGGCCAGTTCCCGGTACTCATCCCGCGCTCGCGGGTTCATTTGGGCCTTCTGGTGGCGCTGGCGTCGGCCGGTGTGATGTGGTGGGTGCTGGCCCGCACACGCTTCGGGCTGGAGCTGCGCGCTATTGGCAAGAACCGCGAGGGAGCGCAGTTCCTCGGCATCCCCGTGCGCAGCCGGGTTCTGATGGCTGCGCTGATCAGCGGCGGCATCGCTGGGCTGGCGGGGGTGAGCGAGGTTGGCGGCATCCACTACTACCTGAGCAGCACGCTCTCGAACAGCTTCGGCTATACGGGCATCATCGTGGCGACGCTCGGCGCGCTGACCATGCCGGGCGCGGTGCTGGCGGCGCTCTTTCTGGCGCTGATCAACCGGGGGGCGCTGTCGGCCAGCCGCGAACTGGGCGTGCCGGTCTATCTGGCGGACGTGATTCAGGCGACGCTGCTGCTGGTGAGCCTGTCATTCCTGCTGCTCAACCGCTACCGCATCCGGATCAGGAGGTGAGGCGATGGAACTGAGCATCGAGTCCATCCTCGTCCTGTTCGGCGCAACGCTTCGCATCGCCACGCCGATCTTGCTCGGCGCGCTGGGCGAAACGGTCATCGAACGGGCGGGCATCCTCAACCTCGGCATCGAAGGCACGCTGCTGCTGTCGTCGTTTACTGGCTTCGTCGCGGCGCAGGTGACGGGTTCGCTGTGGATTGGCCTGCTGGCGGCCATGCTGACCGGCGTCGTTCTGTGCCTGCTGATGGGCCTGCTGTCGGTCACGCTCGGCGTCAATCAGCACGTCTCGGGCCTCGGCATCACCATGCTGGCGACCGCGCTGGCGCTGTTCTGGTTCCGCCTGCAGTACGGCGGCGGCACCACCCCGCCTGCGCTGGATGAGTCGTTTCAGCCATTACAGGCCTTCACCGGCACACCGCTTGAGCCGGTCTTCTCGCAGCACTGGCTGGTTTATGTGGCGCTGCTGCTTGTCCCTGTCACGGCGTGGATGCTCAATCGCACGTCGTTCGGACTGCGGCTGCGCTCGGTGGGTGAGAACCCGGAAGCGGCGGATACGGCCGGCGTCAGCGTGTACCGCGTTCGGTACGAGGCGCTGATCGTGGGCGGCATTCTGATGGGCCTCGGCGGGGCGTTCCTGTCGCTGGCGCAGCTCGGCGCGTTCTCGCACGGGATTATCAACGGGCGCGGGTGGGTGGCGATTGCCATCGTCATCTTCGGCAACTGGCGGCCCGGCCGCGTGCTGGCCGGCGCGCTGCTGTTCAGCTTCGTGCAGGCGCTGCAGCTGCGCCTGCAGGCCAGCGGCATCGCCCTGCCCTACGAACTGCTGCTGGCGCTGCCTTATCTGCTGACCATCGTCGCGATTGCGCTGGTGGGCCGCAACGTATCAGCCCCGGCGGCGCTACTCAAGCCGTACAGGCGAGAGGGGTAGAGCGGGAAAACCCCTCACCCCTGACCCCCCTCCCACGCAAGCGGGGAAAAGGACGGCGCGGTGCGCGAAAGAAACCTCACCCCCTGCCCCCTCTACGAAAAGCGAGAGGGGAGAAACCACAAGAGCGATTCACCACAAAGGCCCAGAGAACACAGTGAAAGAGACAACGCAAAGAGCGGACTGTGACCTATCCCGGACATATCGGATGGTCAAGGAGTCGAGAGAGGTTCAGCCCGCGCTCAACTCTTGGACGAAGCCGGTGCGCCAGGTTGGGCAGGCGGGAACCCAGCCCAGCCCGCGCGCTTTCGCGTTGGAAGCGCCGCGCTCCCAGGGCTGGCGGCCCGGCTTGACGGGCGGGGGCGGCGCGCCAACCAGCGAAGCAAAGAGCGGAACCCAGGCCGTACCCGGCGCAGGTTCATCATCCGCAATATTGACCGGACCGGCCGGCCAACTCAGCGCCTGCAGCGACGCTTCAGCGGCATCGGCCACGTGGAGGAACGACACCACGCCACCGGTCGCCGCGATTTCGCTGCGCCGAATCTGATCGGTCGTCAGGCTTTCCCGCGCGTACCACGTACCCGGCCCGTAGAAGTAGCCGTTGCGCAGCGCGACTCCCACCGGCATCCGGGCGACGGCCTGCTCCAGCGCGTGTACCCCGGCGATCATCGAACGGCGCGGTGGTGGAGCATCCAAATCCATCGGCTCGTCTTCGCTGGCCGGGCCTTCGCCGGGGCCGTAGATGCTGTACAGGCTCTGGGCGACCATCCGGCTCACTCCAGCCGCCAGCGCCGCATCCACCAGGTTGGGCGTTCCTTCCACGCGCAGACGGTTGTTGGCCGCAAAATCGCGCCCGCTTAAGTCGGTCAACTGATGCATGACCGCGTCCGGCCGGGCCTGCGCCACCGCCGCGAACAGCGCCGAACGATCCAGCACATCCACGACCACCGCCTCGGCCCCAGCGGCCTGCAGGCGCGCGACATGTTCGGCGGAGCGGGTGGACGCGACCACGCTATGCCCCGCTGCCAGTAGCTTTGGCAGCAGGATACGGCCAACTGCGCCGGTTGCCCCGGCAAAGAAGATTCTCATTCGATCACGCCCATCTGGCGGCCAATCTTCTCGAACGCCGCCAGCGCCTGTTCAAGATCGGCGGGGGTGTGGGCGGCGCTGTTCATCACGCGGATGCGCGCCTTGCCACGCGCCACCGTCGGGAAGCCAATCGCCATCGCAAACACCCCGGCTTCGAGCAGCGCCTTGCTGAAGACCTGGGCCAGCGGCGCTTCGCCGAGCATGACTGGCACAATCGGCGTGGCGCTGTGGCCGACATCGAAGCCCATGTTGGCCAGCTCGTGCTTGACCAGCTCGGCGTTGGCCCACAGCCGCTGCACGAGTTCATCGCTTTCTTCGAGCAGGTCAATCGCCTCCAGGCAGGCCGCCACATCGGGCACCGTCGCTGCGCTGGAGAACAGGAACGGACGCCCGCGCTGGCGAATCCAGTCAATTATCACTTTCGGCCCGGCCACCATGCCGCCGACGACACCGAAGGCCTTGCTCATGGTGCCGACTTCGATATCCACCTTGCCGTGCAGCCCGAAGTGATCCACGATGCCGCGCCCACCCTTGCCCAGCACGCCTTCACCGTGCGCGTCGTCCACCATCAGCAGAATGTCGTGTTCCTCGGCCAGCGCCTGCAAGGCGGGCAGCGGCGCGATGTCACCATCCATGCTGAACACGCCATCGGTGACGATCAGGCGGCGGTTGTACCCGGTGGTTTCGGCTATTTTGCGGCGCAGGTCGTCCACATCGGCGTGGGCGAACGAGACAATGGTGGCGCGGCTGAGGCGGCAGCCGTCAATGATGCTGGCGTGATTTAGCTCGTCCGAGAAGATGACGTCGCCGCGCCCCATCAGCGCCGGGATGGTCGCCAGATTGGCCGCGAAGCCGCTTTGCAGCGAGATGACGGCCTCGGCGTGCTTGAACTCGGCCAGGCGGCGTTCCAGGTCCAGGTGCAGCTTCATCGTGCCGGCAATCGTTCGCACCGCGCCCGGCCCGATGCCGTAGGTGTCAATCGCGCGTTTGGCGGCTTCCTTCAGGCGGGGATGGTTGGCGAGGCCGAGGTAATTGTTGGCGCAGAGGTTGATGACGCGGCGGCCGTCAATGACGATATGGGCGTCCATCGGGCTTTCGACGGTGCGGATGTTGGCCAGCAGGCCCTGGCTGCGCAGCGATTCAAGTTCGGTTTCAATCCAGGCGGTGCGGGTGGAAGGGATCATGGAGATGCTCCTTAAAAGGAAGTGCTGAGTGAACGATTCGAACCGTTGGCTGCCGGCAGACAGCAATGACGCCCTTGACTCAGCAGTCAGCACTTTGGTTTTGGTAGTGCGCCGTAATAGCCGGTATCAGGTAATCGTTGAAGGCTGCGTCCACACCATAATCGGGCAGCCAGCCCCAGTCGCGGCGCGCTGCCGAGTCGTCCACTGCTGCCGGCCAGCTATCGAGGATGCGCTGGCGGCCCTCGACCGGGGCGTAGGTGATGTGCGCGCCGGGGAACGCCGCCGCCGCCCGTTGGGCGATTTCTCCGGCCGAGATGCTGAAGGCAGTCACGTTATACGTCCGGCGGGAGAGGGCTGAAGCCGGGGCCGCCGCCAGCAGGTTGAGCGCCTTGACCGCATCGGGCATGGCCATGAAGGGGATGGTGGTATCGGCGCGCGCGAAGGACTCGTAGGGCTGGCCCTGGGCAGCGGCATGCAGCATTTCTGGCCCGTAGTCGCTGGTGCCGCCGGAGGGCAGTGTTTCGGCGCTGATCAGGCCGGGATAACGCAGGCAGCGGAAGTCCAGCGCGCCGCCGCTGTGGCGCGTGAAGTAGTCACCGAGCAGTTCACAGTAACGCTTGTTGACGCCGTACATCGTCACGGGTGACAGGAAGACGCCCTCACTCAGCAGCGGGTTCGCCCGCTTTTCCTCAGGCGAGGCCAGCCCGTAGACGGCGATGGAACTGGGGAACAGGAACTGGCCGGGGCGGCCTGATCGCCGGGTCTGGTCATAGAGCGAGCGCAGCAGGTTGAGCGTGCCTTCGACATTGATGGCGTGAGCGCGGAAGGGGTGCTGTTCGGCGGCCCTGGAAAGCATCGCCGCGAAGTGAAAGGCCTGTGCGAACTCGTAGTCGCCAAACAACCCGGCGATCAACGCCTCATCGCAGATATCGCCCAGGACGCTGCAGGCTACCCGTTCGGCCACAAACGCATCGGGCGGGCGCACATCGAGCGTGATGATTGGGCCTCGCCCGTGCGCCGTCAGATGATCAATGAGCGCGTGGCCCAGTTCGCCATTCGCCCCTGTTATCAGAATCGCATCCTGAATCATCGGCACACTCACTGTTCAAAGCCACGCTGACTGGATTATGTCCCTTTCAGGCGCGGAGTTCCAACCGGTTGCATGAGATGGCCCCGGAAATAAGTCCACCCCAGCCAGGCGAGCGCAGCACCACCGATTCGCGCGCCGGGCCAGACCGTAATATAGTCTCATAAGATAACTACTGTGGTTACTATCAGGAGGGCGGATCTGATGGCGCACCGATGGACGCGACTGCCGGAGCCAAGTCACCGTTCGACGCATCACCCTGACACTGACGATAAGCAACCGGGAGGCCCGGCCAGCACCGCACCTCATCCGCTGATTGCCCTTCAGCGCCAGATCGGGAATGCCGGTGTCCAACGACTGCTTCGGGACGAACCGGCCCGGATTTCAATCGCCGCAGGACAGGCCCACATTCAGCGCGAGGACTACGGCTACGAATTTAGTGACGACCCGCTGATGTCCGGTGGCACTGGCGGTTCGAGTTCGTATGGGAGACCGTCAGAGAGCGGGGGCGATTCGGGCGAAGGCTACGGCTACGGCACCGAAGACGATCCGCTGATGTCCGGCGGCACCGGTGGTTCGAGTTCGTATGGGGGTTCGTCAGAAAGCGGGGGCGATTCGGGCGAGGGCTATGGTTACGGTTTTGGCGACGACCCGCTGGCAGCCGGAGGTTTCGGCGCAAACGAGTATTACTGAACCCAGCGGCGGGGCAGTACGAGACCAATCATCCATCAGAAACCAGCGCTTCAACGTCCCCGGCGTTTGAGGGGCCTGCTTTTCCAGCTACACGCTCGACCATTCCTGAGAGCGCCAGCGTGACGAGCGCGCAGCCCGCCCACAGCGCCAGCACGCCGCCCCAGCCGATCCCGTCAATCGCTGCCCCCACCAGCACGCCAGCCAACCCGCCGCCAATGTACTGTGCCGCCGACGCGATGCCGGAAACCGACGAAATGCGGCCAGGACCGGCGTAGGCCAACGGCAGTGAGGTGAGCAGCAGCGCCATCACCGCGCCGAGGGTGAACATCATGACAGTGACACCGGCGATCTGCGCCGCGCCAGTCGTCAACGCCGCCAGCAAAGCCCCCGCCGCCAGCAGCGCCAGAAAGCCGCGCATCACAGCCAGAGGATTTCCCGAACGGCGCAGCACGAAACCCGCGATCAGCATCCCACCCGCGCTCAGCAGCGCCATCAGGCCGGAGAGCGAACCCGCGAACGCCTCGGGCACGAGGCCGGTATCGGTGAGCAGCGCCGGCATCCACAACTGCGACCCGGAATAGGCGAAGCCCATGAAAGCCGCCCCGGTCAGCACCGGCCACAGGCGGTGCGCATCACGCCCCATGCCGCGAATCAGCGGCTGGCGCTCGACAGGCGGCGGCGCATCGGCGCGGGAAAGCCACCACAGTACGCACCCAATGGCGAGGATGATGCCCGGCACGAGAAAAGCGCTCGACCAGCCCCACTGCGTCACCAGCCAGCCAGCCAGGGCCAGGCTGACGGCCGCGCCGACGGCATAGCTCATCGAGAAGAAGACCGACAGGCGCTTGCTGGCTTCGACGCCCAGCCGTTCGGAGAGAATGCGTAAAATCGGGCTCCAGCCGGTGGACTGGGCGAAACCGTTGATCGCCCACAGCACGGTCAGCGCCAGCAGCGCCGTTTGAAAGCCGAACAGCAGATTGACGGCGGCGGTCACGGCCAGCCCGACCCCGACGATGACGCGCGGACGGTAACGATTGCCCAACTGGCCGTTGATCAGGTGGCCGAGGCCATAGGACCAGAACAGCGCCGAGCCGATGACACCCACTTCTGCCCGCGACAGTCCAAGCGCCACCGCCATCGGCACCAGCGCCGGGCTGAGGTTGACGCGCCCGATGTAATACAGCGCGTAGGTCAGCCACAGGCCGGAGGCCAGCCGCCGCTGTTCGCTCGTCAGCGCGGGGGTTTCAGCCGATGAATCACTCGCCGGAACTTCCACCATCGGAATCCTTTGATCAAACCCAGCGCCGGATCGTACCACGACCGGGCACGAACGATGGTCAGGGCCATTCGCCAGATGCGGAGATGGCAGAGGAGAAATGGCAGCGCCGACGCACAGAACAGTGGAGCAAAGATTCAGCACTGAGGCACGGAGGGCACCGAGAACCAGAAGTCCAGTTCGTTGCGAAAATCAGGCAGCGGCGCACAATAGGGGCGAAAATGGGGAGCGACTTCATGCTGCAAGCCGACTTGCTGATCCACAGCGCGCGCCAACTCGTCACCTGCGCCAGCCCGCACGGCGTCAAACGCGGCGCGGCATTGGGCGATGTGGGGCTGATCGAGGACGGAGCGCTGGCCATTCGGGATGGGCGCATCGCGGCCGCCGGGAGGACCGGGGATATTCTGCGCGACTACACTGCCCCGGTGCAGATTGACGCTGCGGGAAAAGTCGTTAGTCCCGGCTTCGTAGACTGCCACACACACACCGTTTTCGCGGGTGACCGCGCTGGTGAGTTCGAGCAACGCATACGCGGCGTGCCATATATGGAAATCTTTGCGGCGGGCGGCGGCATCCTGAATACCGTGCGCGCCACCCGCGCCGCCAGCGAGGACGAACTGACCGCGCTGGCGCTCGCCCGCCTGACCATCATGCTGCGCCTCGGCACCACGACGGTCGAAATCAAGACGGGCTACGGGCTGGACACAGCGGCGGAACTGAAGATGCTGCGCGTCATCGCCCGGCTGGCCGAAGCGCACCCGGCCGATATCGTGCCGACGTTTCTGGGCGCCCATGCCGTGCCGCCGGAGTATAAGGGCCGCGGCGGGGAGTACGCCGAACTCGTCGCTGATGAAATGCTGCCGCTGGCCGCTGAATGGTTCGCGGGGTCGCACTTCGCACGACAGGGCCGCCGCTTCTGCGTGGACGTCTTCTGCGAACAGGGCGCATTCACGCTCGAACAAGCGCGGCGCGTGCTGGAAGCGGGCCGGTCGCTCGGCCTCGGTGCGCGCGCGCATGTGGACGAGTTCGTGGCGCTGGGCGGGGTATCGCTGGCAGTGGGGCTGGGCGCGCTGACGGTTGACCATCTCGACGTGACGACCGCTGATGAGATCGGCGTGATTGCGGCCTCGGATACCATCGCCGTGCTGATGCCAGCCGTCAATTTCCACCTCGGCACGGCACATCACGCCAACGCCCGCGCCCTGATCGCAGCCGGGGCGGCTGTCGCGCTGGCTACTGACCTCAACCCTGGATCCGCCCCGTGCTACTCGATGCCGCTGGTGATGGCCCTCGCCTGCCGGATGTACCTCATGACGCCTGCCGAGGCATTAAACGCCAGCACGATCAACGCAGCCCACGCGGCGGGCATGGGCGCTGTAGTTGGCTCGCTCGAAGCGGGCAAGCAGGCCGATGTGCTGATCGTGAACGCGCCCGATTACCGCCATCTGGCCTACATGCTGGGCGATAACCCGGTCGAAACAGTCATCAAGCGCGGTCATCGTGTGGTGAGTTAATGATGTTTAACCAAATAGTGCAGGTTGTGCGTTCGCCGTCTAGTTGCCAAGTTAATTTGTTTAGCTTCATGAACTCACGAAGGCGCGACGTGAGCAATCCTTCTTTGTGCCTTCATGCCATTGTGCCTTCGTGATTACGCTACCTGGTTGATTGAAGGATTATCCGATGGATTCGATTGTTCTGGATGGCGAGCATCTGACTATGGAGCAGGTGGCGGCGGTCGCTTATGGCGAACCCGGCGCGCCGAAGGTGGTGCTGGCTGAAGATGCGCGGGCGCTCGTCCAGCGCAGCGCCGGTGCGGTGCAAACGCTGCTCGACCGGGGCGAGATCGCGTACGGCATCACGACCGGCTTCGGCGCGTTCAAAGACCGCCTGATCTCGCGGGCCGATGTCGAGACATTGCAGCGCAACATTCTGGTCAGCCACTCCGTTGGTGTCGGAGACCCATTCGACATCCCCACCACGCGGGCGATCATGCTCATTCGTGCCAATACGCTGGCGCGGGGCTACTCCGGCATCCGCCCGGTCACGCTGGACCGACTGCTCGACCTGCTCAACCTGGGCATCCATCCGGTTATTCCGGAGAAAGGTTCGCTCGGCGCAAGCGGCGATCTCGCCCCGCTGGCTCATATGGCGCTGCCGATGATCGGCGAGGGCGAAGTGGTCGTCGAAGGCCAGCGGATGGCGGCGGCCGAAGCGCTGCGCCGCGCCAAGCTCGAACCGCTGACGCTGGCGGCGAAAGAGGGCCTGGCGCTGACCAACGGCACGTCCGTGATGTGCGCGCTCGGCGTGCTGGAAACGCTGCGCGCCGAACGCATCAGCCGCACCGCCGATATCGCGGGCTGTCTGAGCATGGAGGCGCTGCACGGCACGACACTCGCCTTTGACGAGCGCATCCATGCCCTACGTCCGTTCCCACGCCAGATTGAGTGCGCTGCCAACCTGCGCCGTTTGCTGGCTGGCAGCGGTTATACGCGGGGCGCGACACCGAAAGACATCCAGGATGCCTACACGCTGCGCTGCATCCCGCAGGTGCACGGCGCGGCCCGCGACGCCATCGCCTACGCGCGCTGGGCGTTCGAGATCGAGTTGAACGCCGTCACCGACAACCCGCTCATCTTCTTCGGCGCAGGCGGTGAAATCAGCGTCATCTCCGGCGGCAACTTTCACGGCGAACCGCTGGCTATCGCACTCGACTATCTGGCGCTGGCTTGCACCGAGCTGGGCAACATCTCCGAACGCCGCCTGATGCGCCTGACGGACGAGGCCTCGAACACGCACACTCTGCCCGCCTTCCTGACGCCCAACGGCGGGCTGAACTCCGGCTTCATGATTGTGCAATACACGGCCGCCGCCCTCGCCACCGAGAACAAGGTACTGGCCCACCCGGCCAGCGTGGATACGATTCCGACTTCGGCCAACGTCGAGGATCATGTGAGCATGGGCGTGACCGCCGGGTTGAAACTACGCCAGGTGCTGGAGAACGTCGAGCGTATTTTAGGGCTGGAGCTGTTCGCCGCCGCGCAGGGCATTGACTTCCGGCGGCCAGTTGTGGGCGAGCAAGCCCGGCTCGGCGCAGGCACCGGCCCGGTCTATGACTTAATTCGCCAGCACGTCCCCTTCATCGCCGAAGATACCGTGATGTCCCCGCACATTGAGGCCGTCCACCGGCTGGTGATCAGCGGCGCTTTGGACGCCGCCGCGCAGCACACCATGGAGCGTTCAACATGATCGACCATGATGCCCTGTTTCAGGCCACGCACCGGCCAGACCACGCACTGCTCTACCGCCGCCGCGACCCGAACGACCGGCGGCTGGGGGAGATCGTCCAGTCGAACCCGAAGGCCTACGCGAACGCTGAATTCGTGCTGCTCGGCTTCCCGCAGGACGAGGGCATTCGCCGCAACAGCGGGCGGCCGGGCGCGGCGCAAGCCCCCGACGCGATTCGCCGCTGCCTGTACAAGTTCACCGTGCAGGGGCTGGAAGATGCCCGTCTGTTCGACCTGGGCAATACGGGCGCGCAGCCGCTGCTGGAGGCCGCCCACGATGCGCATCAGCGCATTGTTCAGCGCGTGATCGCTGACGGCAAGACGCTGATCGTGATGGGCGGCGGCAACGATATCTCCTACCCGGACTGCGCCGGGCTAGCCGCTGCGATCCCTGACCCGCTGGCCTTCAACGTGGACGCACATTTTGACGTGCGGGCCGATACGCCGCGCAACAGCGGCACGCCGTACCGCCAACTGCTCGAAGAAGGGATCGTGACGCCGGCCCGTTTCTACGAAATGGGCAGCCAACCGTTCTCCAACTCGCCCGTGTATGCCCGCTACCTGCGCGAGAAGGGCGCGCACAATGTGCCGCTTGGTGAACTGCGCGCGAGTGGGGTGACAGCCACGTTTGAACGTATCCTGAGCGAGACGGCGGCCGAGGGCATCTTCTGGGGGCTGGACATGGATGTCGTTCGCGCGGCTGATGCGCCGGGAGTGAGCGCGCCCAACCCGACCGGCCTGTTTGGTGACGAGTTGTGCGCCATCGCCGCCACTGCCGGGCGCGACCCGCGTTCGCGCCTGCTCGAACTGAGCGAGGTCAACCCGGAGTTCGACGTGGATCAGCGCACCTGCCGCCTCGCCGCCGCCGTGCTATGGTCGTTCATGGCGGCGCGGAAAGTGAATTAACCGCAGAGGCACCCAACACACGGAGAAAGTGGAACAAAACCCTCTGTGTACTCAGTGTCTGTGTGGTTCAGGATTTCCCGTAATCTCCACTCGCAACTTCTTTTCCTGGAGGTGACTAATGACCCGCACGATTCACGCACCGACCGGCATTCAGCTAACCTGCAAGAACTGGGCCATTGAGGCCGCCTACCGGATGCTACAGAACAACCTCGACCCACAGGTGGCCTTCGACCCCGAACACCTGATCGTATACGGCGGGCGCGGGCGGGCGGCGCGCAACTGGGAGGCCTTCGACGCGATTCTCGAGTCGCTGCGCAAGCTGAACCCGGACGAAACGCTGCT
>JAEURB010000289.1 GCA_016788435.1 Anaerolineae bacterium
ACCGGAACAACGAACAACCGAACAGAATCAAACTCGCGAACATATGCTGAGAGAAGAACGTTCTGAACAACCGAACAGATTAGCGAACCACCGATGCGGCGCGCAGCAAACTGACAGCAATTATCCTAGTCTCTGTGGGCTCAATTCAGGCGACAGGATGGTGGACGAGATGGACGCAAAGCGGACACGCGTAAGCGGCAACCTGATTGCCGAAATCTACCTCTGTCACGAGACAGGGGATGTAAGCCTGCGGCCGAAACAGGTGACTTAGGAACAGCCCCGCTAGAACAGCCGCCCCAAAAGCTGGTTGAGCACGGCGATGCCGAGAAAAACGATCAGCGGGCTGAAGTCCATGCCGCTGCTGGCGGGCAACAACCGGCGGATTGGTTCGAGTATCGGCTCGGTCGCAGCGTACAGGAAACGCGCAATCGGATTGTTGCGATCGAGGTTGGGAAGCCAGGACATCAGCACACGGCCCAGCAGAATAAACTGGTAGATTGAGAGCGCATAGCTCAACAGCGTGAAGATTTGATTGCTCATTGCATTCCTCTGTTCCCGGTCACACTTACAAGGCGGCCCGTTCGCCGAATAAGGCCCTGCCCACCCGAATCATTGTCGCGCCCTCCTCGATGGCGACGGGGAAATCATCGGTCATCCCCATGCTCAGAACAGGCAGGGCCATTCCGCAGCTCTGTTCCAGCGCGTCACGCAGCACTCGCAGCGAACGAAAGACCGGGCGCACAAGTTCCATATCATCGGCTATCGGGGCCATGGTCATCAAGCCGCGCACGCTCAAGCCCGGCAGCGCCGCGATCTCGCCCAGCGACCGCGCAAAATCAGCCAGCACTGCCGGATCGCGCTCCCAACCATTCAGCACGAAGCCGCCCTTGCTTGCTTCACCGCTCACGTTGCATTCGAGCAGCACGGTCAACACCTGCCCCTCTGGCAGCGCTTGCGCCAGTTTTGACGCCAGCCGAACACTGTCCACCGACTGCACTACATCGAACAGGTTCGCGGCATCGCGGGCCTTGCGGCTTTGCAGATGGCCGATCATATGCCATGTCAGCGGCTCGCGGCACTGGGCATTGACCGCAGCGATTTTGCCGGCCGCCTCCTCGACACGATTCTCGCCAAATTGGTGCAGGCCCGCTTCAACCGCCTCCAGCACCGCGCTGGCTGGGTGCGTTTTGCTCACGGCGACCAGAGTTACAGCCTGCGGGTCACGCCCCACATTGGCGCAAGCGTGTGCAATTCCAGTTCGTACGGCGGTGATGCGTTCAGCCAGCAGCGCTACCATGCGATCACCGCCCCGAAACGCCCCGTCCGCCCCTTCTCGGCGCGATGCGAGTAGAACTCGGCTGTATGGCTGGCGGTCGAGAGGCCGGCTATCTCAATCTGTGAGACGCCCGCTCGTTCCAGATCCAACCGGTTGGCTGCCCATAAATCCAGATACGCAGTTCCGTCGCGCGGGTTGCGGGCGATCAACCCGTCCAGCGTGCTGAAACGGCTTTCCACGGCGGCCACGACTTCTTCGCCTACCTGATAATGTTCAGGCCCGATGCTCGGCCCGATGCCTGCGAACATATCAGCGGGGCGGCTGCCGAAGGCTGCGGCCATCGCCCGCACCAACTCTCCGCTCACGCCCTGCACCGTGCCGCGCCAGCCCGCATGGGCCATTCCCACCGCGCCGCGCCGGGGGTCGCAGACCAGGATCGGCGTGCAATCCGCAAAACGCATCGCCAGCGGAAGACCGGGCTTGTCCGTCATCAGCGCGTCGGCGGCCACCAGCCAGCGACGCCCCGGCACTGGCCCTGCCGCATACACCACATCGGCACTGTGCACCTGCCAAACGGTGCAGGCCCGGCTGTCGTCCACGCCGAGCGCCGCATACATCCGCTGGTGATTTTCACGCACCGCCAGCGGGTCATCGCCAACGTTGCCGCCCAGATTGAGCGAACTCCAGGGCGCGATGCTCACCCCCCCCTGCCGCGTGAAAATGCCGTGCCGGGCTGGCATCGACTCGAACTGGTAGTAAGCCAGCCCCTGCGCCTCAATTCGGTTCACCTGCTGCTCCTTGGCACGCCTGCCCGACCATTATACGCATCAGCCCAAATCGAGGCAGTCCAGAATCGCAAGCCTTATTTGCGCGGGAACGGGTGATAATGCAAAGTGGTGGGGTACAGACTCCGTATTCCGGAGTGTTGCCCCAGTGCGGGCCCGGCGAATGAGGATCTCTATGAACAATTCACGCGCTGCTTCTGATGGGCGGCAGGAGCTTGTTGACCTGATGCAGGTCGAGATGAAGCGCATTCGCGACAAGCTTGCTGAACTCAAGCCACAGATTGACCAGACGCAGCTCTACGTCGAGCGCGAACAGAAGCGCAATGCAGACGTGGCGACTGAACTTCGCACTGTTCAGGACAATCTTGACACGGTGCCGCGCCAGGATATTCGCGCCAAATACGACGAGGCGATTGACGTTCGTACGCGCTACACGACGATGCGGGCGCAGCTGGAAAAGCTGCAAGGCATGAACTCG
>JAEURB010000306.1 GCA_016788435.1 Anaerolineae bacterium
GTCTACGAAGAGGGCGGCGATAAGATCATCTACACGCTCGAACGCTGCCCGATGTGCTGGAATCGCAAGGTGGACAAGCCGGTTTGCTATATGGGGCAGGGGCTGCTGCTCGAGGGCCTGAAGTGGGTTTCCGGCGGGCGCGAGTTCAAGGTGGATATGACAACCTGCATCGGCAAGGGCGATGACATGGGCCGCTACGCCATCTACAAAGACCCGATCACGTGACCGAAGTCGAAAGTTGAAAGTTGAAATCCAAGGTATCGGCGGGCGGCTCGGACGATGGTTCAGCCGCCCATTGTTATTTCCTGCCACTGCGCGTGCGTGAAATGCAGCACCGTGCTAGTATTTACGCGGAAAGGCGTTTGCCTGAACGCTGTCTGGGGGCCACGCGATGCGCAAGCCAACTCTGCTCCTTCTCCTGACTCTGTTGTTGCTCATGCTGGTGAGCGCCTGTAATCTGGTGAGCGAGCAGGAACTGGAAAGCCAGATCGCGGCCACCGCCACGGCTGATGCCCAGATCAGGCCCGTCATCGTCATCAACTCGCCGCCCAACGGCACCGAAGTCATCGTCAATACCCAGGTCATCGTCAGCGTCAGCGCCACCGACCAGATTGGCCTGACCCGTGTGACCCTGATGGCCAACAATCAACTGGTGGACTCGGTCACCTCGCAGTCTCCGAATGGCGACCGCCAGATCAACGCGTTATTGGATTTCACACCTACCGTCGCTGGTAGCGTCACCCTGCAGGCCTTCGCCTTCCGTGGTTCGGTCTCCAGTGAGCCGGCGACGATCACGATTTTTGTGCGCCAGAATCAGCAGCAGATAACCGCCACGCCGCCGCCGCAGCCCGGCGTGCCCACGATAGACCCGAACGACCCCACCTGCCGCGCGCTGGTCACTGCCGGCCTGAATGTGCGTTCCGGCCCCAGCACCGCCTACCCGGTGCTGACCGTGCTGGCCCCCGGTTCGGTCGTGCCGATTATCGGCCGCCTTCCCGATAATACCTGGTGGCAAATTCGCGCTGGCGCGATCATCGGTTGGGTGAGCGCCCAGTTCACCAACGTCTATGGCAATTGCACCGGCATCCCCGTGATTGCGCCGCCGCCCACACCCACCAGTGGTGTGCCCACGCTCACACTGGCGCCCACCAGTACCCTGACGCCGCTTGCGCCCACGGCAACGCCGCTGCCCGCTAACTTGCTGGTGACGAATATCAGCGGCCCGGCGACGCTCACAATGGGTGGCAATCCAACGGTAGCAGCTAATTACAGCGTGACAATCACGAACCTTGGCGGAACCCCAAGCGGCGCGTTCAATAACACCATCACGGTGAACCCCGGGGGAGTACCCGCGCAATTGGCCGTGGTTGCCAATCTGCTGCCTGGTGAAAGCATCATCCTCAACTCGACAGTCACGTTTACGAGTACAGGGATGTTCACCATCGTGGTGGTAGCAGACAGTGATAACCAGGTGCTCGAAATCAGCGAGGTGGACAATACAGGTACGATGCCTGTGACAGTGAATCCCTGATCCGGATATGAACCCTGCCGTGAGAGGCTGTCTGCCTCTCACGGCTATCTGAAGGTTTGCGCAGCGAGGGTTTCGTTATACTGGTGTTATGAAAACAGACGTCCTGTTCATCCACCGTCAGCTCGCCTTCGCCGTTTCCATCAAACAGGCGCTTGAACGCACGGGCAGTTACGACGTGCATCCCTTCACGTCGGTGGAAGCCGCCATGGAATATCTGCGCGGCCATCCGCAGGATGTGGCGCTGGTGGACTTCATGATGCCGGTCTACAGCGGCGAGGAAGTCCTCGGCCGCCTCCGCGAAGTTCAGCCTCAGATTACGGTGGTGGCGACCCCGATCCAGAGCGAGGCCGAGTTCGCGCGCCTGAGCCTGCACGGCATGCTGCCATCGGGCTTCACCGCCCGCGAGTTCATGCCCGCCATCGAGCGCGCGCTGGAGGGCCGCCGTACTGGCGAATTGCCCAAGGACCGTGGCGCGGGTTTACTCGGCCGTGTGCAGGATGACGGCGAGAAACGCCCGCCCACATCGGTGATCGGCTATCGCAGCCTGGAGAGCATCCTTGACGAAGGGGCTGCCGCCAGCCAGCCGCCCGCTCCCGCTGAAGACGCCACACTGATCGGCGGTTTCCCTGCGACGCCGCCATCCGAGCCGGAACCCGCGCCCGATGCGCCGACGCTGATCGAGGGCCTGCCCGCCGCGACATCGTCCGACGATCTGAGCTTCCTCAATGACGTGATGACTGCCCCCGCCGCGGCTGGAAACGGTGAATTCGCCGCCGGTATCGTGACGGACCTGCTGACGGATTACGATCAGTTCCAGACCGGGCAGTTGGACGGTCCGGCTGGGGATGCGCCAGTTCGTACCGAGCCGTTTGGTATGGTAACTGAGCCGCTCCCTCCGCTCGAACCCGGGTCGCCCGATGAGGCCGCCGCTGCGAGCGAGGCCCCACGCTTCGACCCCAACGCCTTTGACTCAGCGTACCGCACCCGCCCGTTGTCAGCGCTTGACGACGAACTGTATGCACCGCAGTCAGAACCCCGTTCGGCCGAGTTCGAGCCGCCGGCTTTCGCGATGCCCGATTTCGAGGTGACGGCGGACGAGGAGCAGCCAGACGACAACCTGTTTGGAGAGCCGTCGGCGGCGCTTCCGCCATTGTTCGATGAACCTGCCTTCGACACAGACGATCCATTCGCAGCAGCAGACGATGAAGCCCCGCCCGCCGCCGAGCCGGTGGACTACATGGCCTTCCTCGATCTCCAGCCTGCCGAACCCGCTGCTTCCGATCTGCCCGCCTGGCTGACCGATGGGCCAGTGGTGAACCCGCCCGGGCCTTCAGAAGACGAAGTGTACACTGGCCTTGAGGCGATCTTCAGCGCTGGCGAGCAGGCGAAAGCGCACGCCGAAGGGGACTTCCAGTTCGAGGATATGTCGGACGCGGAAGCGCAGGCCGATAACGCTTTCGAGCACCTGCTCGATGAGCTGTCGCCACCCGATGCCGGTACGCGCCAGCGCAGCGAGTTTGACGATCTGGTTGCTTCGATGAGCGCCCAGGAGCAGCGCCCCCCGCTGCCAGCCCGCCAGCAGCAATATGTGGATGTGACGCTCACCGATGACATGTCGTCGCTCGTCGAGCAAATCGAACAGGTGCGTACCGGCACGCTTCGGGACGATGCGGAAACGCCGAACAATGACGAAGCGGTGGATCTGTCGGCGGTGCTGTTCGTGGATGACGAGGAAGAGGGCGGCGATACGCCGTCTGCTCCGGCCGATCCAGCCGATGAGCCGGCGCTGGCATCGCCCGACGAACTGGCGGCGCTCTTCAGCACACCCAAACGCGACCCCGTGGCAAGCGCCTACGACGATTTCCAGGAGTTGATTTCCGCCTCGCAGACCAGTCAACCAGCCGCCGGGAGCGACTTCGAGTCGCTGTTTGCCGGCGAGCTATCGCCCGAAGTGCCCGCGGCCGCGGCCGATCAGGACTTCGAGGCGTTCATGGCCTCGCTCGAACGCGCCAGCGGTGCGAGCGACAGCGACTCGATTGAGTTTGAAGCCGAAGACGACGGCCCACCCCTCGCTGGAATCGCCTTCGCTGGCCTCGCCGCCACCATGCTCGATGAGCCGTCCGCCGCCGAACCCGACCTGGAATCGGTCTTCCAGTCCGCAGCGCCGTTTGAGGAAGAGCAGCCGGACTACAACGCGATGTTCGGCGGTCAGGTGGAGGCCGAGCCTGCTAACGACCAGCCCGCCATTGACCTGTTTGGCGGCGATTGGGGCGATACCGGTGTGCTGGCCGCCAGCCAGGATGCGGGCCAGTTCGAGGATACCGGCACGGTCAGCGACCTGATGACGGGCGTGGAGGGTGTGACGGGAAGCACCAGCCGCAGCGGAATGCTCACCCGGCTGTCGGACTCGCCCTCGGCCGCTCCCGCCCGCCCGGAGCGGACGCAGGATACCATGCCCGCCCCGCCCCCGATTGACGACACCGTGACGGCGCTGCTGGCCGAAATCGAGCTGCAGTTGGCCGCCGCCCCGCCGCCCGCCGCCGGCATTGACCGCTCGACGCTGGACGACAATGAAGACACCCCGGCCCGCCGTATTCTGGAAACTGCCAGCGAAGCAGAACAGGCCGACTCCAGCTTCTCGCTCGACCACCTGATCACGAACATCGAGGCCCAGCTTCCGCCCAATCAGGCCCGCGTGCAGCCGCTGCCGTCATGGGTACGCGACCCGGCTGCGCCGGAAACGCTGCCCGAAATGTCGTTCGGCGATGATACGGTGCTGCATGCCCCGCCGCCCGCCTGGGAAACCGGGCTTCAGGCCGCGCCCGTCGAATCCGAGCCACCCTTCGATTGGGAGTCAGCTAGTTTCGATGACACTACGGCATTAGGGGCTGCCGCTCGCGCCGGCCAGACGGAACTGACCGGTGACGAGGAAACCTCGTGGCTGGAGTTCATCGAGCCGGAAGGTGGCATCGCTGCTGAGACAGTCGTGGCCGGGGCAGCGGTTGCGGGTATGGCCGCCGCGCTCCAGCCTGCGCCCGATGAGGCCGAGTGGGCGGCCGTTGACGACGAAGCCGCCGCATCTGCCCGCGCGCTGCAGGCCGAACACATTGACGATCCGTACGTCACGCAGTTGGCGCTCAGCCTCACCGACGTGTCGCTCGAACTGACGGCCGATGCCATCCTGCTCACACGCGGTCAGGATATCGCCGCCTTCGCCGGCCGCATGAGCCGTGATGAACTGCTCGAATTGCGCCAGGTGATTGA
Organism: Anaerolineae bacterium; assembly: GCA_016788435.1. Taxonomy (GTDB): domain Bacteria; phylum Chloroflexota; class Anaerolineae; order Aggregatilineales; family Phototrophicaceae; genus Flexifilum. The sequence goes on from JAEURB010000306.1 coordinate 4,796, forward strand.
GGATGACTGGGAAGCCGCCGCCAACGATGCGCGCATCCGCTTTCTGCGCCTGCCCGAATCTGGCCGCGACGTGATGCTCTATTCACGGCGCACGGTAGAAGACCTGACGCTGTCGCTGGTGTTCGACGGCGCGATGCCGCTGCGCGACATTCGCCTGCAGGGCAAGCGTCTGATGGATGCGCTGGCCGCCGTCCCCGAAACGCCCGTCGAAATCGTGCTGCCGCCGCCGGCCGCGGAAGAAGACGCCGCCGAAGGCTTGCCCGCGATTCCACGCTCGGCCCACGCGTTCGTTTGGCTGCTGCGTGACCCCGAGGGTGCGTTGGCGCGGCCGGTGGCGCAGGCGATTGTCACCGGTCTCAACCAGCAGATCACCGAGCACGGCTGGCGCGTGCGCGAAATGCGGGCCAGCGACGACCACGTCTATCTGCTGGCCGATTCGCCCGACGAACAGCCTCCCTACGTGGCGGTGCGCGAGTTGATGCGCCGTTCCGCCCAGATCGCGCATGTGCAGAATCCGGCCCTCGACGCCCGCGCCCTGTGGGCCGAGGCCTATCTCGTCGTCACGCCTGGCCGTTCCCTCGAAGCCGACGAGATTCAGCAGTTCATCCAGTTCGAGCGCATGTTGTAAGGGCCAGTGCTGAATTCTGAGTGCTGAGTCAAAAGTTGGAAGCTGCGGGTGTCCAGGTTGACACCCGCAACTCATTGTCTTCATTCTCTGACTCAGTACTCAGCACTCAGTACTTTCAACTCGCTTTTGCGCTATACTTCGCTCATATGTTCGATGAATCACGTTCGTGAGGAGGGTTGCATGGCCCGCCCGCTGTTCTACGTGCTGGATGGGCACGCGCTCGCTTATCGCCACTTCTACGCCAACAGCGGCCGCGCGCTGATGACCAGCAGCGGCATTCCCACCAGCGCGCTCTACGGCTTCTCGCGCACCCTGCTCGATGTGCTGGAGAAAGACCAGCCGACCTATATGGCGGTCGCCTTCGACGAGGGATTGAGCGAGCGTGAAACCGTCTTCGCGGGTTACAAGGCGCACCGCGAGCCAACCCCGCCCGACCTCGAAGCGCAGATTCCGCGTATTCGCGAGGTCGTGCAGGCCTTCGGCATCCCGCTGCTCGTCAAGGCCGGCACCGAAGCCGATGACCTGATCGGCACGGCTTCGCTGCAGGCCGAAGTGCAGGGTGCAGATGTGCTGATCTTCAGTGGCGACAGCGACCTGCTGCAATTGCTTTCTCCCGTCACCCGCGTTCGCCTGTTCATCCCGGTCGCCAAAGAGCCAGACGTTTACTACGACGAAGCGCGCTTCCGCGAGCGCTACGGCTTCGAGCCGCGCCAGTTGATTGACTACAAGGCGCTCAAGGGCGATACGTCGGATAACATCCCTGGCGTAGCTGGCATCGGCGAGAAGACCGCCACCCAGCTCATTCAGGAGTTCGGCTCGGTCGAGAGCATCTACGAGCATCTGGCCGCTATCAAGGAAGCGACGCGCAAGAAGCTCGAAGCGGGCCGTGATGACGCCTTCATGAGTAAGGATCTGGCGACTATCCGCCGCGATATGCCGTTCGACTTCGAGTTTCAGGCCTGCCGTGTGGGCGGGCTGGATCGCGAACGCATCGAACGGCTCTTTCAGCAGTACGAGTTCAATAGCCTGCTGCGCCAGTTGAACCGCCTGTCGGCCGCGCCACCCGATACGCCGGCCGCCCTGGTACACGCGCCCGATTCTGAACTGGCGTTCGCCAGCGACACCCCGCCCGCCGTTGAAACCGTGATCGTCCGCGACGAGGCCGGGCTGCGCGGCTTGCTGGCCGCGTTGCAGTCCGCGCCGATGATCGCCTTCGACACGGAGACGACCAGCACCGACCAGATGGCCGCCGAACTGGTAGGCATTTCGCTCTCGGTGGACGGCCTGACGGGCTATTACATCCCGGTCGGCCACCGCGCCGGTGCGTCGGTGCAGGCGGTCGAAGCGTCCTCACCTGGCGGCCAGATGGCGCTGCTGTTTGGTGAGGGTGGGGTCAGCCCGCTGTCGCCCGGTCAGCTTCCGCTGGAGACGGTCATCGAGGCCCTGCGCGGCCCAATGACTGATCCGAACATCGCCAAAGCGGGCCACAACGCCAACTACGATCTGGTCGTCCTGCAGCGCTACGGCATTGACGTCGCGCCGATCACTTTCGACACTATGATCGCCGAGTGGGTGCGCGACCCCGGCAGTCAGCATCTCGGCCTCAAGCGGCTGGCGCAGCGCGAGCTTGGCGTTCAGATGACCGAGATCAGCGAGCTGATCGGCAGCGGCAAGGCCCAGAAGACTATGGATGTCGTCGAGATCGAGCAGGCCGCCCCGTATGCCGCCGCCGATGCCGCCATGACCTGGCTGCTGGTGGGGGCGCTCAAGCCGCGTATTGCCCGTACAGCCGACGCCCCGGCCGTAGACCCGCTGTGGGGCACGCCCAACCCGCCGGCGCCCGACGAAGCACTGGCTGCCATCGAGATGCCGCTGGTGCCGGTCATCGCCGCGATGGAAAGGGCCGGCGTGCTGCTCGATGTGCCGTATCTGGCAGCTATGAATGTACGCCTGACCGAAGTAATGGCCGAAGTCGAGCAGGAAGTCTACGACCTGGCAGGTGGCTTCGGCGCGTTCAACATCAACAGCCCGAAGCAGTTGAACGATGTGCTGTTCGGCAAGCTGGGCCTCAAGGCGGAAGGCCTGCGCAAGACGGCGCACGGCTTCTCGACGGCCGCTGACGTGCTCGATCAGATGCGCGACGAGCACCCCATCGTGGACAAGATTTTGCAGTACCGCGAACTGAGCAAGCTCAAGGGTACGTATGTGGATGCCCTGCCTGCGCTGATCAACCCGCACACCGGTCGCGTGCATACCAGCTTCAACCAAACCGGCAGCAGCACCGGCCGCCTGAGCAGCAGCAATCCGAATCTGCAAAACATCCCGATCCGCACCGAACTGGGGCGCGATGTGCGCGGGGCCTTCGTGGTGCCGCCGGGCATGCTGCTGCTCTCGGTGGACTACAGTCAGGTTGAGCTGCGCATCATGGCTCACGTCAGCCAGGAGCCAACGCTCATCGAGGCCTTCCATCAGGGGCAGGATATTCACCGGGCGACCGCCGCGCTCGTCAATGGCATCCCGATTGAGCAGGTGACGAAGGATCAGCGCGGTTTCGCCAAGCGCGTCAACTTCGGCTTGCTCTACGGCATGGGCGCGTTCCGGCTGGCCCGCGACAGCGACCTGACGCTGGCCGAGGCCGATGTGTTCATCAAGGCCTACTTCGACCGCCTGCCCCGCGTGCGTGAATACCTCGATAAGGCCAAGCGGCTGGCGGCCTCCGACGGTTATCTGACAACTCTCTTCGGCCACCGGCGCTACTTTCCGGCGCTGCAAGGCACGGGCAACCGCGTGCTGCGCCAGCAGGCCGAACGCGAGGCCATCAACATGCCGATTCAGGGCACGGCCGCCGACATCATCAAGCGGGCGATGAGCGACCTGCACGTGCTGCTGCCCGCCCGTGGCCTGCACGCCCGCATGATCCTGCAGGTGCACGACGAATTGGTCTTTGAGGTGCCAGACGCCGAGGTGGCAGAAACGGCCGCCATCGTCGTCGGGGCGATGGAAGGCGCGGCTGACTTGCTCGCCCCGCTGCAGGCGAACGCTCAGGCGGGCGCGAACTGGCGCGACATGCAGCCACTGGCGTAACGCTCTTCACGCTTCCCAACCATTGAGGCGGCGCATGGATTCCGCGTGCGGGCGGCATGCTATACTTTCTTCAGCAACGTGTACACTGTCCGTTGGCACCCTGCGCCGTGCGTGCAGCCGGAACGGGTGTGACGGGGAAGAAGGACGCGCCGATGGCGGGAAACCGGGAACTATACGAACGAGCGATGGCCGAAGGCAACAACGCCGCCTGGGAGCAAAACTGGCAGGTGGCGGTCGCAGCCTACACCCAGGCGATCCGCGAGTTCCCGGACGATCTCGACGCGCACATGAACCTCGGCCTCGGCCTGCTGGAACTTGGCCGTCCTGAGGGTGCGCTCAAGGTCTATACCGTCGCGCAGCAGCTTTCGCCGAACGACCCCATCCCGCTGGAGAAAGGCGCCGACGCGCTCGAACGGCTGGGCCGCCTGCGCGAAGCAGCCACCCAGCATATCCGCGTGGCCGAGTTGTATCTGGGCGTGCGCGACCTGCGCAAAGCGATTGCGAACTGGGACCGCGCCACCCGCCTGACGCCGGGCCTGCTGCAGGTTCATCTTCGTCTCGCCCAGGCCTATGAGCAAATCGGCGATCAGGACAACGCCATCCGCGAGTATCTGACGCTCGCCTATGACTTCCAGAACATGAACGATCTGGAGAAGGCGATCAAGGCGGCCGAACGCGCGATGCGCGTCAACCGTAACAGCACGCCGGCCATCAATGCGCTGCAGGCGCTCAAAACCGGGCGGCGCATCCTGCCTCCGGCCGGCCGGGCCACCGGCTCGCTGGCCCGTGAAGACGGCTTCGACCGTGAAGCTCGCCGCACGACCGGCTCGGTGCGTAAAGTCGTGCCTGAGTCCAATCCGCTCGGGCCGCTGGGCGAGGCGATGACTACGGCGCTCACCGCGCTGGCGGTCGCGCTGATGGAAGATGACCTGACCGCCGCGTCGTCCGATGCGCTGGCCGGGATGGAACTCCAGCGCCAGAACGTGCCGGGCGAAGCAATTGCTGCCTATAAGCGCGCCGAATCCAGTCTCGGTTATCCGGCGCTCAGGCTCAGCCTCGGCGGGTTGATGCTTCAGCTTGACTTGACAGAAGACGCGCTGCCCCGGCTGGTCGAAGCGGCCGATGATGCGTTGTTCGCGGCCGGTGCGCTGCACGGCATCGGGCAGGCATTGGCCCGCCAGCGCCAGTTTAAGGACAGCAATACGGCACTCTTGCGCGTCATTCAGGCTGAAGACCCGGCCATGCAGATTGAAGACGCCAGCAGCGCGCCTCTGCGCGGCATCTACTCAATGCTGAGCGAAGCGCTGGCCCGCGAATCAGGCGAAATCCAGGGGGCGGCCAACACCCGCTTCCTCAACATGCTCAAGGGCCGCGACTGGAAAGCCCGCCTGCCCGACGCGCGCCGCCAGTGGGAGGAAACGCTGCGCGAACAGCAGCTTAAGGGGTTGATTGATATCCTCACGGCGCAGCATGGCGATGAACTGGCCGATGCGATCGCGCATATTGACCGCTACATCCGCCAGGGCATGTACGTGCTGGCGATGGACGAGGCGCATCACGCCGTCGAACTGTCTCCCGGTTATCTGCCGGTGCACATTCGCATGGCCGAGATCATGATGAAAGAGGGCCGGATGCGCCAGTCGGTGACCAAGTACAACGCCGTGGCGCGTACCTTTCTGGCCCGCGACGATAACCGGCGAGCGGCCGATATCCTGACCAGCGTGCTGGAAATGGCGCCGATGGATGTGCCGCTCCGCGAAAGCCTGATCGAACTGCTGAAGGATGAGCAGCGCTGGGACGAAGTACTCGACCAATACATTGACCTGGCGGATGTGCAGCACCAGTTGGGCAACTACGACTTGTCGCGCGATACCTACATCATGGCCGAGCGCATCGCTGGCCGCACGCAGGCCCCGCCCGAAAAGATGGTGCGCGTCAAGCACCGCATCGCCGATATTGACCAGATGCGCCTCGACATACGCCGCGCCGTCAAAACGTACGAGGAGATCATCCAAATCGCGCCCGACGACGAACGCGCCCTGCGTATGCTGGTGGACATTAACTTCCGCCAGGGTAACTCGGTCGAGGCGGTGCGCCGGCTGGACAAACTGCTCGGCGTTTATGTGCGCCAGAAACAGGTCAGTCGTATTCTGCAGGTGCTTGAGGAACAGGTCGCGCTCTACCCGAACGACATGGGCCTGCGTTCCCGCCTGGCCTCGGTCTATCGCCAGTTGGGGCGGATTTCCGACGCCATTCAGCAGTTGGACGCGCTCGGCGAACTGCAGCTCGACGCCGGGCTGAACAAGGATGCATCCAATACCATCCGCCAGATCCTCGGCCTGAACCCCGACGATCTGGAAGGCTATCGCAAACTCCTGTCACAGTTGGGCGGCTGAGTCATGCAGTTTCTGTGGGCGCTGGAGAGCATCACCTGGCTCGATGTCCTCGACATTCTGACGGTGACGCTCATCCTCTATGGGGCCTCGTTCATCATTCGCGGCACAACGTCGGTGACGGCCGTGCGCGGCTTGATCGTCGCGCTGATCATCACGATCCTCGTCTCCAGCCTGTTTCAACTGGCCGCGCTGCAGTGGCTCACCGGCGTGATCCTCACTCTGCTGGGCGTGAGTATCGCCGTCATCTTCGCACCCGAACTGCGCCGCGCTTTGGAGCGCCTCGGTCGCGCCGGGCAGTTGAAGTCGCGGGCCGGCGCCGAAGACAGCCGCACCATCATTATCGAGCAGGTGGCGCAGGCTTCCGAGCGCCTCTCCGAGCGCCGTCACGGGGCGTTGATTGTACTGGAACGCACGACCGGCCTCGGCGAATACGTGCGAACGGGCGTCCGCCTGAACGCCGATGTCTCTCCCCAACTGCTGCTCACCATCTTCTGGCCGAAAACTGAACTGCACGACGGTGCGGTCATCATCTCAGATGGGCGAATTACAGCCGCGGCGGCGGTGCTGCCCTTGTCGGCGGCGCGCACGCTCAGCGGCCCCAAGCTCGGCACGCGCCACCGCGCCGCCATCGGCATCAGCGAGGCCAGCGACGCGGTGACGGTGGTGGTATCAGAAGAGACCGGCCGTATCAGCGTGGCCAGCGGCGGCCGCCTGATCTCGCGGCTGGACGGCAAGCGCCTGCGCACCATCCTCAGCGCCATGTACGGCCCGCAGCCGGGCGATGAACTGCCCTGGCATCAGCGCCTGCGCCAATTGCTGCCGGCTCGCGCTCACACCGCGTCTCGCGGCTCGTAAACGGGCGAGGGCCTCATGCAATCCGGGACATCCCGCCGGAAAAACATCATCGAGAATGTACAGTGGTTCGTGGGCGCGGCGCTCGTCGCAGTCATCATCTGGCTGCTGGCTGTCACGTCCCAGAATCCGGTCGTTCAGTGGCGGCTTCCCCAGGCCGTGCCAATCCGCCTCGAACCAGCGGCCGGGATGATCATCGTCAATCAGGAAGTGCTGTCGCGTATGGCGGTGGTCACGCTGCGTGGCCCCAGTTCGGTGCAGGAGTTGATGACGCCAGACGATGTGGTTGTCTACGGCGATTTGGCGGGGCTCCCGCCGGGCACACATACCGTGCCGCTGCACGCTGAAGTCGCCCTCAACGCCGTCGTGGAGGCGATTTCGCCCAGCCAGCTAACGGTCGTGCTCGAACTGCAGGCTGCTCAATTCGTGCCGGTACGCGAGGCCATCACGCAGCCGCCGCCGGCCGATGTGCAGATCGGTGGCATCTCGTTCGATGTGCTGCAAGCCGAAGTCAGTGGCCCGCAAAGCCTCGTGCAGCAGGTCGTGGCGGCGGTCGCTCCGCTCGACCTGGCCAGCCAGCGCGCCAGTTTCGAAACCGATGTGCGGCTGGTTCCGGTGGATGTGGATGGCGACGAGGTGCAGGGCGTGTCGGTGGCGCCTCCCTCCGCCCACGCGACAGTGACCATCAGCCAGCGCGATAATGTGCGCGAGTTCAACGTGCGCCCGCAGTTGAGGGGGTCGCTGCCCGAAGGCTACTTCATCTCATCGCTGACCTATACCCCCACGACGGTGTATCTGAGCGGGCCGAGCGCAACGCTGCAGGCGCTTCCCGGTACGGTATTCACGGCGGCGATTGACCTGTCCAG
>JAEURB010000321.1 GCA_016788435.1 Anaerolineae bacterium
GTTGCGCTAACGTTGCCAGCAATGTGGACGGCTGAAAAAGGGCCTGCATATGGCCGACCTTCAACAACAGATCGCCGATTTGCGGGCGCAGGTGGATGCGCTGGGAGACTTCCCCGATCCGGCGCTGCTGAACGAGCTGGAGCGGAATGCCCGTTTTTTGCTCGCCGATGCCAAGAATACTCCCTACGAGGCGGCCGCTCAGTCGCTGTTTGCCGACCTGGCGCGTGCCAATAGCCCCGCCTCACCGGCGCAGGCGACCGTCCGTGGGCTGGTGCGCCGGGCGCGCATCCGTATCGAGGTGGCTGGCGACGACGACGATATTGACGACGCGATTGACATCCTCACCGAAGCGCTGGCGCTGAACCCGAAGGATGCCGACGTGCAGGCGCTGCTCGATGCGGCGGCCGAGCGCAGCCCGCAGGCTCGCCAACGGGTCGCCGATGTGTATGCCCGCTATGGGGTTCGCCGTCCCCCTGCCGCGCCCACGCCACCGCCACAGCCCGCCGTGCGGTCGTCAGAACCGCCACCTTCCACGGTCACTACGGGCGAGTACGCGGCCACCCAATATCCCACCTCATCCGGCTATCCGCCCCCGGAACGCGACCTGAACCGCGAATCCCGGCCGCAGTCTTCTCCCACGCGCCGTTCACCCGGAGGTGCGCCTACCATCAGCGGCGGCGAACTGGATACGGCCATCTCCGAGCTGTCGCAGGCCTACTACGCCGGCGATTACCGGGAAGTAGTGGATCACGCCAATCGCATCCTCAACCAGTACCCCGGCAACCAGACGGCGCTCGATTACCGCCAGAAGGCCGAAGACAACCTGATTCGTGGCGTCGTGCCCGATCACCGTATCCCGTTCGACGCTCGCATCTCCTACAACCGCGCCAACTCGTTGGTGCGGGCCGGCAGTTATGACGAGGCCGCCCGTCTCTATCAGGAGGCGCGCGAGCTGGCCGAACGGGCCGGTATCGCCAGTTGGAAAGACCCCGAACAGGCGCTGATCGAGATACAGGAACTGGCCGACGCCCGTGAGTTCATCATCGAGGGTGACCGCCAGATGGCGGCCGACAACTGGACGGAAGCCGCCCGCAAGTACGAGGGCGCGCTCCGTATTGTGCCGAACGACCCGCAGGCTGAAGAACGCCTCGAAAAGGTGCGCCGCCTGCAGAACGAAACCGAGAACGCCGGCGTGCAGCTCGCCACCCTTAGCGGCACCATCTCCGAACAGGTGGCCCAGCTCCAGGGCATTCTGGCGGGGCTGGCCCGTCTGCGCCCCCTGCTACCCAATAGCCAGCGGCTGGCCGCGCTCTCGACCGATGCCAACAATCGCGTGCAGGGCCTGAAAACACAAATCACTGACCAGTCGCGGGCGGCGGTCAGCCGGGCGAATGGCGCGACGTCCATCGAGGAACGGCTGGCGCTGCTCAACGAGGCGCGGGCGCTCCTCGAACAGGGCGTGCGTCTTGACCCCGGCGATACCGTGCTGTCGCAGCAGTTGCTCGAAACACGGGCCACCAATAGCGAATTGCAGCGCGCCAAGGAAGTCATCGAACGCGCCGCGTCGCTGATCGCACTCAATCAGGACAGTGATCTCGTCCAGGCCCGCTCGATGCTGGCCGGCCTCAAGGACTACGCCCAGGACAGCCGCTATCGCTCGGTCGTCAGTGACTTGCTGGCGCGCATTGTCGAGCGGGCAGTTGGCGCGCTGGAAGACGGCAGTCTCGACGAGGCGCAGGCCCTGACCGACATCGCCCACGAGGAACCGTTCACGATCCTGGGCCGCCGCCCCGAGGTGTCCCGCGTCGAACAGCAGATTCGCAGCGCCCGCCAGCGCAACCGCCTGCGTGTGCTGGCCGCAATTGCCGGCGGCATCATCATCATCGTGCTGGTCGTGCTGCTCACCCGTGACACCTGGCAGCCAGTGCTTTTCCCGCCGCCTACCGATACGCCGACCGCCACCTACACGCCGTCGGATACGCCGACACCTTCGAATACACCGACCGCCAGCCATACGCCGACCGATACGGCTACGCCGACCGACACGACGACCCCGACGCGCACGCATACGCCGACCCATACGCCGACTGAAACCTTCACGCCGTCCAGTACGCCCACGCCGACCGATACGCCAACCAATACGCCGACGCCGGTCTTCCTCTGCCAGGTGGCGAACCTCAACCCGGAAGGGCGTTTCATTCGCGCCCAGCCGAACGTCAACTCGGCGCAGGTGGGCCTGCTTCCCTCCGCCACCATCGCTAATGTGCTGGAGCAGCAGCGGCCCAACGGCCAACTGTGGTACCGCATCACTTTCATCGTCGAAGGCAGCGAAGTGACCGGTTGGACGGCTTCCAGCAATGTAACCCCGGTCAATGATGGCTGCCCGGAGTTCTAGGGAGTGTTTGCAAGGGCTTCCATCTCCGGCCCCTTCTCCCAATCCGCTGTGTGTACGTGCGGCAGGGAGAAGGGGAGCCGCATCTGCACGAGCGTCTTCCCTCTCCCTGAGGGAGAGGGATCAAGGGTGAGGGCCGCAAGCGAGCAGATCGATCACTTAGCAAGCACGCCCTGGGCAGGGCGCTTTACCGAGGAGGCGTCACCGTGCAGTTCATCCCGACCGACCACCCGCACCGGCGTTTTAATCCGCTGACGGGTGATTGGGTGCTGGTTTCGCCGCACCGCACCAAGCGCCCGTGGCAGGGCCAGGTCGAGCGGTTGCCCGGCGATGACCGGCCCGCCTACGACCCGAAATGCTATCTCTGCCCCGGTAACGAACGGGCTGGCGGCGCGCGCAACCCGAACTATCAGGAAACCTTCGTCTTCACCAACGACTTCGCCGCGCTGCTGGCTGATTCGCCAACCGGCCCGCAGCAGGTTGCGCCGCTCATGCAGGCCGAAGCAGTCGTCGGCACGAGTCGCGTCATTTGCTTTTCGCCGCGCCACGACCTGACTCTGCCGCTGATGAGCCGGCCCGATATCCGTTACGTCGTGGACGTGTGGGCCGAACAGGTGACAGAACTCGGCGCGAACTACCGCTGGGTACAGGTCTTCGAGAACAAGGGCGAGGCGATGGGCGCGTCCAATCCGCACCCGCACGGGCAGGTGTGGGCCAGCAGCTTCCTGCCCACGCTGCCCGCCCGCGAGGACGAGCGCCAGCGAGCGTACTACGCCGCGCACGGCCGCCCCCTCCTGCTGGATTACGTCGAGGAGGAACTCAGGGCGCAGGAACGGTTGATTGCCGTCAACGGTGAATGGGCCGCGCTCGTGCCCTACTGGGCGACCTGGCCGTTTGAGGCCATGCTGCTGCCGCGCCGCCACGTTCCTCGCCTGCCCGATCTTGACGAAGCGCAGCGTGACGGCCTGGCCGATATCGTCAAGCGGTTGACGATGCGCTTTGACAACCTGTTCGAGACGTCGTTCCCCTACTCGATGGGCTGGCATGGCGCGCCCACTGGCGATCTGGCCGGCGAAGACACGCGGCCGTGGCAGCTTCATGCCCACTACTACCCGCCGCTCCTGCGCTCGGCCACGGTACGTAAGTTCATGGTCGGCTACGAGATGCTAGGCGAGGCGCAGCGCGATATTACGCCTGAACAGGCCGCCGCTCGCCTGCGCGAACAAAGCGAACGGCACTACCGCGAGGGGTGAGGCCAGCCAGTCATCGCAGGCATGAGTTGAAATGCGTGCAGCAGAAGCAGGGCGTGCTGTGAATCCTGTTTATACCATCGGTCACTCCACCCGGCCCATCGGCGACTTTATCCATCTTCTGCAAATCCACGGCATTGCGGTCGTGGCCGACGTACGCACGATTCCCCAATCGCGCCACAACCCGCAGTTCAACGAGGACGCCCTGCGCCAAAGCCTGAGCGAACACGGCATCGGCTACCGGTGGATGAAAGGGCTTGGTGGCCTGCGCCATACAGTCCACGACTCTGTGAACATGGCGTGGAAGAATGCCTCCTTTCGCGGCTTCGCGGACTATATGCAAACGCCGGAGTTTGCTGAAAGCCTGAAGGAACTCATCGCCCTGGCAGCGGAATTACAAACGGCGATCATGTGCGCCGAGGCAGTTCCCTGGCGCTGCCATCGTTCGCTGATCGGCGACGCGCTGGTTGTTCGAGGGATCACCGTTGAAGACATCATCAGCGAGCGAAGTTGTGAACCGCACAAGCTGACTCCATTCGCGAAAGTGGACGGGACGGCGATTACCTATCCTGCCACGACCTGAGGTGCAGCGCAGGGGCAAGCGCAGCCATCTCGCAGCACATATCCCCCGCTGCCCCAACGTGCCACCGCCGCGTTGCGTCACTCCGGTCCACCCGGTGTTTACCTGCTGGCCGCCTGCCTGATCTATGCTGGATCGGTATTGACCTGCTGTGCGCCGCGCCTCTTGTCCGTCATTCTGTCCGGTTGTCCGGCCGGTTTCTCCCTCAGTCCCAGTCCGAATCTTTATTTTCCGTCCGGCCGTCCAATCTTTCACAGGCTTGCTAACAGCGCCGCAACCTCCCCTCTCCAGAATGGAGAGGGGGCCGGGGGTGAGGTTTCTTTCGGAAGGGATGAGGGCCGCAATTGAGCAGATCGATCACTCAGCAGACACGCCCTGAACCTTCCCTTCGGCTTCGGCCTCCATACGGTCAAGACGGGTGTAATAGTCAGGGATTTCTTTGAGATGCGCCCATGCGATCTTGCCGGTTAGCAGTGGGTCATCGTGGGTGACATCCGTTTCAGGGTCGTGGCTGCCATGCTCAAGCTCGACCTCCAGGCCCCTCCGGAACTGTCCCAGGTCAATCAGTGTCCAATGAATTCCGAGCGTATCGCCGATGGTCTGTGCTTCCGCTTCAGTAAGGGTGCGTTTTGTGGCCATGTGCATCCTCCATGATTGTGGCGATCCTGTGCTGCTCTTACTATCCTCCCTCGTCATCAACGGCGCAAGCTCCATCATGGGTTGAACCAGGGCTATCGCATCAAGTCAATCGTAGAGGCGCAAAGGCACGAAGTCAGGGGAGATTCGCCCTTGCCATTGGCTGCAATCATCATGCTTGATTGAGGGGAGATGAAGCGGGGACTGCGGGGTGTAGCCCTAACCGCGTTCGGCGCTGAGCAGGTGGTGGACTTTCTCAATCGTGTTGATGTTCCGCGATGTCAGCCTGCTCTTGTATTTCTTGCTTCCCAGCACCTTCGAACCGAAATCGGATGCCAGCGTGGAGCCTTTCGGAACCAGCCACATCGCGTCTTGTCCGGACTGGAGGAACTGCTCGACAGGCAGGTGAGGGGTGGAATCGAACAGCGTCTCAAGTTCGGCGGGCAGCGCGGCATCATCGCAAATCAGAATGTACTGGTGCGTATCGGGGGGTACGGTGACGGCCTGTGCGGCAGTGATGAGACGGGCGGTTTCCGTCGCGTCACGCAGGATGACGTACGCTTCATAGCCGAAGCGTGCGCTCAGGGCCTGTTCGGTCAGCTGTTTCAACTCTTCACGGCTTTGCGTTCCCTGCGGCGCGGTAGCAACCACGTTCCCGCTGGCCAACACCGTCTGAACACGAGAGAAGCCCATCTCAGCGAATGCGGCCTTCAGCGCATCCATCTTAATCTGGATGCCACCCACATTGATCCCGCGCAGAAATACACCGTAGGTTTTGCTCATCGGCTTCCTCCGCAAAGAAAAAAGAAGCGGGCTGCGTGGGCGGCCAACTTCTTTCGGGCGGTGTGTCTGGCGTGCCTGGAGGGATTCGAACCCCCGGCCCTTTGCTCCGTAGGCAAATGCTCTATCCGCTGAGCTACAGGCACGTATCGGTTTAGTCTAGCACAGGGCGCAGGCGGGTCAAGGGTTTTTGCGGCTCGAAATAGGGATAAGGATGAGATCGTCGTGCCGCCGCCTCGTGCAACCACATCCCCTCTCCGTGGCGGAGAGGGGACTGAGGGGTGAGGTTCGCCGCATCTGCTATTGCAAGAGACCGATAGTCAGCGTGAACGGCCCGCCGCTGCCCTGATAGCCGCGAATCTCTATCGTGTGCTCGCCGGGCGTCGTCACGAAATAGTTACGGATGCGGCTATCGAGGAAATTGAGCGATTCGTCCTCGCTGCTGTGGTCATCGTTGGCCGCGACGACCACGCCGTTCGGGTCGAGCAGCGTGAGCTGCGGGTCGAACTGGTCATCACCCGCAATGACGGTGATTGTGACGTAAGCCCCCTCAGGTAGATTGACCGAAGTGGTGTAGACGCCGTTCGCCGTCAGCTTGCCCGTGAAGGTCTGCACTTCTGGCGTTCCGAGTGGCGCGCCAGACGCCACTGGCTCGATGGTCAGCTCGAATGGCCCGCTGGTGTCTTGATACCCCGCGACCACTACATCGTAGACGCCCGTCTCCTGAATGATCAGGTTGGAGATCACGGCGTCGGTCGGGGCCAGGTCAGGGTTGGAGTTGCCCTGATCATCGCTGAAGAACAGCAGGTCATTCTCATTGTCGGCAAACACGCCCGTCTGCGGGTCGAGGTCGCCGCCGGTGGCGCGCACGGTAATAGTGAACACGTCACCTGCCTGCGCGTCGAATGGTGCCTCGAACTGCTCGCCAGAAGCGATTTGACCCGTGATAACCTGGGCGGTCTGCAGGGCGCTGCCTGGCGTCGCGGTGGGGCTGGCGATGCCGGACAATCCGCCGGGTCGCTGCCGGACGATGCTCAACTCATAGCGGCCGCTGCTGCCCGAGAACCCGCTGACGCACACTTCATACTGCCCGCTGACGCTGATCGGCTGCGCATCAAGCAGCGAATCGAAGCGGCCGAGCGCCGTATTGTTTGTCCCGTGATCATCGTTGAAGGCCAACTGGCTGCCATCGGGCGCGTTCAAGGTGAGTTGCGTGTCGAGGGCAGCATCCAGCGCCCGCGCGGAGATCGTCACGTTCTCTCTGCCCAACAGGTCCAGCGTGAGGCAGTCGCGGCCACTAGCCGGCACCGTGCGCTGCTCAATTGTTTCAATGGGATAGGTGAGTGAGGCCGACGAGGGCGTGCTGGTAGGCAACGGCGCGCTGCCGTTGGTCAGCAGTACTTCGACCGGGCCGGATATGCCGGGAGCGAAGGAACTGACGACAATCCGGTAGACGCCATCCACCGGCAGCTTGATGTTAGGGACCAGCGAATCGAGTACGTTGAAACCGGGCTGCGAGCCGCTGATGTCGTCGTTGAAGCCGATTCGTACCCCATTCGGGTCAAGTAGCTCGAGCGTGGTATCGAGGCCGGCCGCCGCGTTCAGGCTGCGGGCACTGACGGTAATCACATCGCCGCGCGTTCCGTTGGTGGTCAGTGCGACCGGCGCGTTGCCCGGCAGAGTGATTTGCGCTGGCACGCCAGCCACGAGCTCCACGCCGGTTACCGGGGTGACGGATGCTACCGTCGGCGTTGCCTGCGGAGCGGGCGGGGCCGCTTCAGTTGGAGTCGGGAGCGCGAAGGCCGCCGTAGGCTGTGGTGTCACCATCGCCTGCAGCAGGGCGTTCGCGACTTCAGGACTGAGCACGTTGATGCCATCCGGCACCGTGATGGTCTGCGGTTCGTCAATATCGCGCAGGCTGACCAGCAGATCGAAGTTGATCGTCGCCGGGCTGCTGGTTCCACCGGTGGTGGCTGGGTCGAACACCGATTCGATAATCAATTCGCCGCTCTGGAAAAGCGCGGATGCTGGATCAATCCGCACCTTGAATTCAACAGACGTTTGCCCAAACGCTGTCGCGAGCAACTCAATATCCTCGTCCGTGATGTCGGTGGTAGTTGTGGGGTCGGTGCTGGCCGTGAGTGCGTTCAGAAAGCCGGCGAAGCCCTCGGCCCGCGCCATTTCGCTCAGGCTAATATCGAGCTGCATACGCGTGACAGGCGCGCCGTTCGCTTCGCCATCGGGCAAGCGGGTGAGAGTCAGGAAGGACTCGGGATCCAGGCCGCTGCTGCTGAACATGGCCCGCAGCGAGGCAGCGGCGGCATCCAGTGCAGTACCAAGGGTCGTATCGCTTTGGCCGGTAACTGCCGCAAGATCCAGTTGGCTGTTGATGAGAGCGGGCATGACCGCCATCGGAATACCCGCCCACAGTTCGGGCCGGGTATCCGAGCCGGCGATATTGTTGTAGTACAGCACCTCGTCTTTGATGCGCAGCGCGAAATCCACCGGCGTTTCTTCGCTGTCCAC
>JAEURB010000386.1 GCA_016788435.1 Anaerolineae bacterium
TGGCATTCAGCCGTACGAGCATCTGCTGGCCACTGGCGGCGGCGGCGAAGCCCTGTTCCGCAACCCGATCGGCACCGGCCCCTACGCGCTGAGCGACTGGAACCTCGGCAGCGACATCGTCCTCACCCGCAATGATGCCTACTGGGATGAGCCGGCTCATGAGGCGACCGCCATTTTCCGCTGGACGAGCGAGTCGGCGGCCCGCCTGAACGAACTACTGGCCGGCACCGTGGACGGCATTGACAACGTTGGGACGGGTGATTTCGAAGCTATCGCCGCCAACCCGGCGCTGCAGCTCCTCGATCGTCCCCCGCTCAATATTTTCTATGTCGGCATGAACCGCGACCTCGCACCGTTCGATAACGCGAACGTGCGCCAGGCCATTTACCACGGCATTGACAAGGCGCGCATTGTGGAGCAGTTCTACCCCACCGGTTCGGTAGCTGCTACCCAGTTTATGCCCCCGCTGATTTTCGGCTATACCGAGGGCTTTGAAGACCTGTCCTACGATCCTGAACTGGCCCGTCAGCTGCTGGCCGACAGCGGCCTCGAACTGCCACTCGAAGTCACCCTGAACTACCGCGATGTGGTGCGCACATACCTCCCATCACCCGGGGTCGTGGCGACGGACATTCAGGCGCAGTTGGCCGAAATCGGCATCAACGTCACCATCGAAGTCATGGAATCGGGCGCGTTCCTCGATGCGCAGGACCGTGGCGAACTGCCCTTCCATCTGCTCGGCTGGGGCGCGGACTACCCGGACGCGACCAACTTCCTTGACGTGCACTTTGGCCAGGGCGCCAGCGCCGGTTTCGGTGAGAAGTACCCCGAAATCGTGGAACTGCTCAACGCGGCCAGCGTGACCAGTGACCCCGCTACCCGCCTCGACCTGTACGCGCAGGTCAACGCCCTGATCCGCGACAACGCTATCGTGGTGCCGGTGGCGCACGGTGCTTCCGGCGTGGCTTACAAGGCGGGTATTGTCGGAGCGCACGCCAGCCCGCTCGGCAACGAGTCGCTGGCGGCCATGGAGGATCCCGACGACGATAACATCGTCTTCATGCAGAACGGTGAGCCGGCCGGTATCTACTGCGCCGACGAGACCGACGGCGAAGCGCTGCGCGTTTGCGAGCAGATCACCGAGCCGCTGCTGGCCTACGAGTTGGGCGGCACGGCGGTGGTTCCGGCTCTAGCCGAAAGCTTTGATGTGAGCGAAGACGGCCTGACCTGGACGTTCGACCTGCGCGATGCGACCTTCCACGACGGCTCGGCCTTCGATGCCAACGACGTCGTCATGAGCTACGCCGTGCAGTGGGACGCCGCCAATCCGCTCCATGTCGGCCGCGACGGCAGCTTCGGCTACTGGACGTACCTGTTCAAGGCCTTCATGAACGCTCCGGCGTCGTAAGGTTCGGCAACTCGCTTCACACGATCAGGGCGCGCTCCGACTTCGGCCGCAGGGCCGGAACGCAGGGCGCGCCCTCATTCTTTTGAGAGACGAGTTACGCGTTAAAAGTTACGAGACGGCCCGTGAAGTCGTGGATTTCCCGTAACCTGTAGCTCGTAACCCGCAAATCCCTACAACGTGAGTACCTATGACCACATTCATTCTGCGCCGGCTGGCGCTGGCGAGTCCGGTGCTGATTGGCATTCTGATCG
>JAEURB010000405.1 GCA_016788435.1 Anaerolineae bacterium
TGATCATGCGGTTGACGGCCGGGGCGCTCACTTCGAGGATTTCGGCCAGCGCCGAGGTAGAGACGTAACCGCTTTGGGCGGCCACGCTCTGCCCGCTCAGGCGGTAGATTTCGGCCAGATAATCGCGCATGGTCGGGCTGAGGTCGCCTGAAGCGCGGCCAGAACCCCCGAACACGTCCTCGGCCTCGATGAACTCGCTACCAGCCATGTTCCAGGCGCGCAATCAGGCGTTCGGGCATGTCGAACTGGCGCATCCGCTTCTGCACCGCGCCGACATCGTAGCGCACGCGGCGGTGCTCAAACATATTGGTCTCGTCATCGAGGATGGCGTAGGCGGCGTCCGGGTTGGCGTCACGCGGCTGGCCCACGCTGCCGGGGTTGATGATCTGGCGGTGGCCGTTCAACTGGCGCTGTGCGCGATAGGTGGGCGGGATGGCCTCGGTATCGCCGTGTTCGCTTTGCAGTTCATAGATGATCGGCTGGTGCGTATGCCCCACCAGGCAGTACGGCGTTTCAAAGTGGGGGAAGTTGAGCGCCGCGATCAGCGGTTCGAGGATGTACTCCCACACCGGCTCCCGCGGGCTGCCGTGCGCCAGCGTATACTGCCCGATGACGAAGGTCGTCGGCAGGGCTTCGAGCCACGCGATATTGTCCGGCGTCAGCGTCGTGCGCGTCCAGTCCACGGCCTTGCGGGCATCGGGGTTGAAGGTGCGGATATCGAGCCGGTTGAGGGCGGCCCAGTCGTGATTGCCGGCCAGGCAGAGGTGCGGCAGCGTACGCAGCAGATTCACGCATTCGTTAGGATCCGGCCCATACCCCACCACATCGCCCAGGCACCAGACATAGTCCCAGTCGCCACTGGCATCGTTCATCACTGTTTCGAACGCAGTCAGGTTGGCGTGGATATCCGATATGATCAGAATGCGCATGAAGGAAACCTTGCGATGGTGGTGGGGAAGCGAAGCTCGGGACCAGAATGCGATCATCATACCACGAGCTTTTCTTTACCGTCCATTAAAGAGACGTCAGGAAATGGCATGCGCCGGACGAGAATCCGCGCTCCGGTTTCACCGAACCTCGCCCGCCGCGTCCTTCTCCTCCTCTCCTGTATTCGGAGAGGGGCCGACATTGAGGTTCACATGATCACGACCGCGTTAAGGCCACTCATTGGGGCCTTGTTTGCTGCGCCGCTGCTCGCCGCCTGCGCGCTCGTTGCGCCCGCCCCAACCGCCGCGCCTGGTGACACCCCCGCGCCGCCCCCCGCCACCCCGCTCCCGGCTGGGCTAACTGACGAACGGGCCGTCACCGCCGGTATCTGCTTCGAGAGCGCCTTCGACGCGGCTGGCCGGGTCTTCGTGCTGCGTTCGCCCGAAGAATTGGCCTGGCTGTTCGATAGCTCCGACGCCAGCGGCTTCTGCCGGCGGCCCGCCGCGCGCGGAACCTTTGACTTTGGCGGCGCGAATGGGCAGCCGGGGCGCGCGCTGGCCGGCCTGTGGAGCAAGGGTATAGGCTGCACGGCCGATCACGCGGTCGAAAACGTAACGGTGGACGATGCGGCGCGCACTTTGACGGTGCGCCTGCGCCTCGTCGTGGAAGGCGATTGCCCCTATGAGCTGGTACGGCCGTTCTGGATCGGCATCACAGGCTATAATGAATACGACATCCGCCTGCTGGTCGAGTAGGGCGGGCGAGGGGAGAGGCTTCCGATGGTTGTCGCACAGGCAGTCGAGGCGCAGTCGCAGTTCCAGCACACCCTGCTGGCCAAACAGAACGTGGTGGGTGTGGCCGTCGGTTACAAGGAATCGAATGGCGTGACGACCGATGAGGTGGCGGTCGTTGTGCTGGTCGAGCAGAAGAAACCGATTGCCGCCCTCAGCGCCGAGGACGCCATCCCGCGCGAACTGGACGGGATGCGCACCGACGTGATGGAGGTGGGCTACCTGCGCGCCCTGCAAACGCCGAAAGACCGCTACCGTCCGACCATTCCATCGGGCGTGAGCATCGGCCATTTTAAGGTGACGGCCGGCACGCTCGGCACAATTGTCAAAGACCGCACGACGAGCGAATTGTTCATCCTGTCCAACAATCATGTGCTGGCCAACTGCAACGACGCCGTGCCGGGCGATGCCATCCTGCAGCCGGGCGCGATTGACGGCGGCCAGAACCCCGGCGACGTGGTGGCCAAGCTCGATCGCTTCGTCAAGCTGAGTTACATCGGTGACCCGGTGACGCCGCCCACGCCCGGCGGGCCGCCACCCTCGCCCACGCCCGGCCCCACACCTCCCCCTTCCGGTGGCAATTCCGGCTGTCTGGCGCTGGTCGTGGCTATCAGTAATGCGCTGGCTACGGCGCTCGGTTCGCAGCAGCGCGTGGCTGCGGTGCAGGCGGCCAGCCTCGGCCCCACCATTACCCGCGCTCAGGCCGGCGAAGTGCCGGAAAACCGCGTGGACTGCGCCCTCGCCCGCCCGATTGACCCGGCTATGTTCAGCGACGATATCCGCCAGATCGGGCTGGTTAACGATGTCAAGGCCCCGGCGCTGGGCATGCGTGTGCGCAAATACGGGCGCACGACTGCCTTCACCGAGGGAAGCATCAAGCTGCTCAACGCGACTGTCAACGTGAATTACAGCACGGTCAGCGGCCCGCGCACCGCCCGCTTCACCGGGCAGGTCATCACTGACGGGATGAGCCAGGGCGGCGACAGTGGTTCGCTGATCGTGGATGCGACCGAGGCTAAAGCGGTCGGCCTGCTCTTTGCCGGCTCTGACCTGGCGACCATCTTCACACCGATTGACGTCGTGCTGGCCGCGCTGAATATCACGCTCTAAGTGCAAAGTAGAAGGTACAAAGTAGAAGGCAAACGCTGGGCTGAGAGCCTTCCGGAACAAGCTTCACTTTGCACTTTCCACTTTGCACCCTCTACTTTCTGGAGGTATTGCCAATGACTGGCGAACCGTCTTCTGCATGGGAGCGCGCCGAACAGGCGCAGGCTAAGTATCAGGATATGCTGCTGGCCCTGCCGCATGTCGTCGGCGTGGGGGTGGGCTACGCGACGGTCTCCGGCCAGGCGACAACTGAACCGGCCCTGATCGTGATGGTGGACTCGAAAGTGCCGTCCGACGGCCTGGCTCCGGCGGAACTCATTCCGCCCGATCTGGATGGCGTGCGCGTGGACGTACAGGAGTTCGGCGCGTTCAGCGCGAATTAGGCAAGCGATGCTCCCGACAGGCTACACCCTTCGCATCGCCGGCGCTGAACATGCCGGGGTCGTCCGCCATCACCGCCGCGCCATGTTTCACGCTATGGGCCTGACCGATGACGCCCGGCTGAACCAGATGGACGCCGCCTTCGCCGATTGGCTCAACGCCCGGTTGGCCGATGGGCGCTATATCGGCCTGCTCGCCTGTGCCGAGGACGGCGAGATCGCGGCTGGCGCGGGCATCTGGCTCCTCGACTGGCTGCCAACCTACTACTGCCCGCATCAGGAACGAGCCTACCTGCTCAACGTCTACACCGAGCCTTCACACCGGCGGCGCGGGCTGGCGCGGGCGCTGGTTACCGCCTGCATTGAAACCTGCGTTGCGCGCCGCGTTCCGCTAATTATGCTCCACGCCAGCAGTGAGGGTCGCGCCGTCTACGAAAGCCTCGGCTTCACCGGCAGCAACGAAATGCGCCTGTTTCTGGAGGGCGGCCCATGAGCGATCCGGTCGTCATCTTCGGCGGAAGCGGCCCGCCCCTGCACCTGGCGGTTGGCAACGGGTTTCCGCCGGAAGTCTATCTGCCCGCCTTGCGCCCCCTCACGCGCCAATTTTCCGTCTTCACCCTGCTTCCGCGCCCGCTGTGGGATTCGCCGCCACCACCGGCCAGCTTGTCATCATGGCAGGATCTGGCGATGGACCTGCTGGCCGGCTTGAACCAGCAGAGCATCACGACCACGATTGCGCTCGGCCACTCGTTCGGGGCCACGGTATCGCTGATGGCGGCGGTTCATGCGCCCGAGCGTTTTCGCGCCCTGATTATGCTCGATCCGGCCCTGTTCGCGCCGGAACGGGTGGCGGCCATGAAACGCGCGCAAGCGACAGGCAGCTACGCCAATCCCCTTGTTGAGCGGGCCAGCAAGCGCCGCAGCCGTTTCGGCAGCGCCGACGAGGCTCTTCGCTACTGGCGCAGCCGGCCACTGTTCGCAGGCTGGCCCGACGCCACGCTGCGCCTGTATACACAGAGCGCGCTGGAAACGAGCGCCGATGGGCGCGGTCTGGTGCTGCGCTGGTCACCGGAATGGGAGGCACGTTGTTACGCGCTGGCCTATGCTGACGGCTGGCCGCTGCTGGAAGCCCTGCCGCCCGATATGCCTGTGCTGGTCGTGCGCGGCGCAGCGACCGACGTCTTCACCGATGCAGCGGCGGCCCAATTGCGCGCCGTACGCCCGCAAACCGCGCTCGTCACGCTCGACGGGGGCCATCTGTTCCCGATGACCGCGCCCGCCGAAACGGCCACCGCCCTGCTGCAATGGCTGACCACCCAGCGAGGGTAAGCCGCCTCGCTCCCTAGAAAAACAGGAAGCGAATGGCGACCAGCAGCAAGAACACGCCGTAGAGCCGCTTGACCATCGCCGACGACATGCGCAGCGCCAGCCGCGCCCCGCCGAACGCGCCGATGGTCAGGCCCAGCGCCACCAGCGCCGCCGCGTTCACATTCAGCATCCCCGCCTGATAGTAGGAAACCGCCGCGCCCAGCCCGACCGGCAGGAGCAGCGCGCCCAGCGACGTGCCACCGGCCAGCTTCTGGTCGAAATGGAGGAGGCCGACCAGCGCCGGCACGATGATGATGCCGCCGCCGATGCCGAAGAGGCCGGACAGAATACCGGCGAGTACGCCCAACGCGAACAGGATGTACCACTCGGCATGGCGCGGTTCGCTGGCAGGAGCTTCCTGCCTCGGTGTGGCCGAGCGGTATTCCGCCCACCACTTGCGCGGTTCGGCGAAGCGCCATCCGACGTAGATCAGAAAGACGGCATACGCCTTCTGAATCAGCTTCGGATCCAGCCCAATGGCGATCTGCGCGCCGAGTATCGCGCCGGCCGCCAGACCAAGCGCCACCCACACGGCAGTCGCGATCTTCAGCTTGCCAGCCCGGTAATAGGCGATGGCCGCGAATATCCCGACCGGCATCAGCAGCGCGGCCAGTGACGTGCCCACCGCCTCCTGCAGCCCGAAGCCGAGCATGGTGAGGATCGGCACGATGACCACCCCGCCACCGATGCCAAACATGCCCGACAGCACCCCGGCTGCCAGTCCCACCACCAACATGACGAGAGGCTGATCCATCGTGTTTCCTCTACCGGGCCTGCGCGCATAGAAAGTTGCGCCGAACGCACCGGACGCTATGCTAAAGGCTAAAGTTTAGCGCCCTGCACACTGGCGCGTGCAGTCCAACGTGATGAACACTTCGGGCCGTCCGTCCATTCGCAGACTCCTGATCGCCGCCCTGCTCGGGTTGGCCATGATCGCGCTGGCCGTAACCCTGCTTCGTGCCGGCTGGTTGTTCGCGCAGCACGCCGCCCTGGCCCTCGACTATCCCTACAACCTGAACTATGGCGAAGGCCCGCTGCTTGATCAAGCTGCCCGGCTGGCGCGCGGGGAGGGCATCTACAGCCTCACGGCCCCGCCCTATCTGATCGCCAACTACCCGCCCATCTACCCGCTGGCCGTCGCGCCGTTCATCGATTCCTACGGCCCGTCGTTCCTGTACGGGCGCGTCATCTCGCTGTTCAGCATCGCTGCCAGCGCGCTGCTGGCCGGTGGACTGATTCAGGCCGTCACGCAGGATCGGCTGGCGGCGCTGGTGGGCGGCGGATTACTGTTCACCATCCCCTGGATTCTGTTCTGGGCACCGCTGGCCCGCGTCGACTCGCTGGCGCTGGCGCTCAGTCTCGGCGGCCTGTACCTGGCGGTGCGCGCCACGCCTCATCGCGGGCCGCTGTTCCCGGCCGCGCTGCTGCTGGCGCTGGCCGTCTATACCCGCCAAACCTATTTGCTGGCCGCGCCATTCGCCGCTCTGGTTTGGGTGGCGCGCATGAACGGCTGGGCGCGCGCCCTCACGCTGGCCGTTTGGCTGGGGGCGCTGGTGCTGGGCGCCTTCGCCGTGCTGCTGGTCTGGACGCAAGGCGGAATCTGGTTCCACCTGATCACGGCCAACGCTAACCGGCTCGACCCTGATATTCTCGGCCACTACATCCGCGAAGCCGGGCGCGGCCTGCCGTTGTTCTTCCTGCTGCTGGCCGTATTCCTCGTGGCTGGCCTAATCCGCCGCGCGCAGTCATGGTGGCTGGTCGCACCCTACGCGCTGGGGGCCGGGGCCGCCGCGCTCACCATCGCCAAAATCGGGTCGGACGTCAATTACCTGTACGAGCTATCGGCGGCGCTCTGCCTGGGGATGGGGGCGCTGCTGGCGCTGGCACGCAGCGCGAAGCGCGGCCGCCTGGCGTGGGGCGCGGCGCTGTTCGCTTTGCTGGCGGCGCAGGTGTGGGGCGCCTCGCAGCTCAGCGCGCAGAAGTATCTGGCCATCACCCGCGAACGCGTCGCGCGGCCCGGCATCACCAGCGCGCTCTACGAGTATCTGGAAGATCGTGGGCGGCTGGTGCTGGCCGACGAGGCGATGGGACTGCTGGTGCTGGCTGGAAAGCCGATCGAGTTTCAGCCGTTCGAACTGAGCGCCCTTGCGCGGGCTGGCCTGTGGGACGAAACGCCGTTCCTCGAACGGCTGCGGCGCGGTGACTATCCCATTCTCACCATCTACAACCCGCGCCTCAACCCCTACCTGCGCGCGGAACGCTGGACGCCGGCCATGCTGCGCATCCTCAACACCTACTATCGCCCGGTAGACACTATCGGCGAAACGACGATCTACATCTATATTCCGCGCAACTGAACGGACAGGCGAAGCCTTGACTCATGCAACCCGATCTGATGACGCTGCTTTCGGCCCGGGAAGGCCACTTCCGCTATGAATCGGGCTACCACGGCGGCCTGTGGATGGACCTCGACCCGCTCTATCTCCAGCCTGCCGCCCTCGCGCCGCTCATCACCCGTCTGGGCCACCAATGTGCGGAACATCGCCCGGAGATGATCTGCGGCCCGCTCACCGGCGGCGCATTCATCGCGTTGAGTGTGGCGGCCGAACTGGGCGTCGAGTTTTGCTTCACCGAACGCCGGGTGAACCCCGCACAGGCCGGGTTGTACCCGGTTGAATACCCGCTGCCAGCCGCTATGCGCCGGTTTGTGGCTGGCAAGCGCGTCATCATTCTGGACGATGTCATCAGCGCGGGGTCGGCCGTGCGCGGCACGCTGCTCGAAATGAGAGCGGCCGGACCATCTATCGTCGCGGTGGGCGCGCTGCTCGTGCTGGGCAGCACCGGCGCGAATTTCTTTCGCGAGCAGGGCATCCCCGTCCTGGCGCTCGACCAGCGCGACAATCCGATGTGGACGCCGGATACCTGCCCGTTGTGCGCGGCGGGCGTCCCTCTCGAAGATCACACGCCGGAGGGTGGGGCATGAAGTTCATTCCTCCTCGGCCCTCCGCGAAGGGGAGGGGTGGCCTTACCCGGGTTTGACGGAGTGGTGACATGTCCGCAGCGCTGATTGACGAAAACAAACGAATAGGGCTATACTGCGTAGTAGAACATACGTTTCATACCAGAGTGGGATGAGGACGGTGGTTATGGGTGAGGCAGTGCATGGAAAGGGCGATTACGCCGCCATCAATGGCTTGCGGCTCTACACCGAAACCTACGGCGAAGGTGATCCGATCATTCTGCTGCACGGCGGGTTCGGTGTGGTGGCGATGTTCGCCAGATTGATACCGGTGCTGGCGGCATCACGGCAGGTGATCGTCGTGGAGATGCAAGGGCACGGGCACACAGCCGACATTGACCGGCCACTCAGCTACGAGCAGCTTGCGGATGACACGGCCGCGCTCATCGCCCACCTGGGCTTTGAGCAGGCGGATGTGCTGGGCTACTCGCTTGGCGGCGGCGCGGCGCTGCAAACGGCCATTCGCCATCCTCAGCGTGTGCGAAAGCTGGTGGTCGTTTCCGCCCCATGCCGCCGCACCGGGTGGTATCCCGATGTGCTGGCTGGCATGGCTACAGTGACCGCTGAAAACGCCATCGAGCTGGTCGGCGGTTCGCCCATGCATCAGGCCTACGTCGCCGTCGCGCCCCGCCCGGATGACTTTCCGCTACTGGCTCAGAAGACCAACGATCTGCTAAGTAAAGACTATGACTGGTCCGCCGAGGTCGAGGCGCTGCCGATGCCCGTGCAGATCATTATCGGCGACGCGGACAGCATCTCGCCCGTGTACGCCGCCGAAATGTACCACCTGCTCGGCGGTGGCCTGGCCGATACGCTGACGCGGCCGCGCTCAAAATCGGAACTGGCGATTCTGCCCGGTACGACCCACTATGACATTGTCGAACGGGTCGAACTGCTGCGCGCTATCATCCCGCCGTTTCTGGACGGCGCCTCGCAGCCGTCCCCGTGGATATTTTCAGGTGTGGAGGCGAATCATGATGGAGCGTAATCCTGGCCTTGCGCGCTTTGAAGTACTGGTGGGCACCTGGAACGTCACCGGGCGTATTGACGGGCCGGAAGGCGAAATCCACGGCCAGGTGCGCTTCGAATGGTATCCTGGCGGCCACTTTCTGGTGCAACATGCCGACCTCGTCCACGCCGGCCATGCCGTCAACGGTATCGAGTACATCGGCTACGGCCGCGACTATTCTGGCGAAGTGCCCAAAGACTGCACGTCACACCTGTTCGACGCCGACGGCAATCATTTCATCTACATTTGGGAACTCGAAGGCAGCGACCTGACCATCTGGGGTGGGGCAATCGGGTCGCCCGCGTACTATAAAGGCACGTTCAGCCCGGATTGGAACACCCTCACCGGCGGCTGGGTTTGGCCGGGCGGCGGCTATACCTCCGTAAGCACCCGCGTCAGCACCCGCATGACATAACCACACAGCGGCCGGCCTGCGCACCCCATGCCAAGCGCGTTAGGGCTGTCTGGGTTCACCAGCCAGCCCGATTGCGCTGTATGGACCCGAACTTCCCCACACCTTCGCAAACTGCCAGTTGCGCGATTGTTACATGTTGTGTATATTCGTTACAGTATGAATGTGTTACGCTTTGTTACGTCATCCTGGAGGCGAGATGGGCAAGACCAAGATTCTGCTCATTGAGGACGATCCCGGCATCAACAAGCTGATTTCCGACTACATGACGGCGCACGGCTTCGATGTCACCGCGTTCAGCGACGGGCCGGAAGCCATTGATCACGTGCAGATGCGCGGCCTGCCGCACATCGCGCTGATTGACCTGACTCTGCCCACCACGCACGGGTTCGAGATCAGCAGCCGGCTCAAGTCTATGGCCGACGTGCCGATCATCTTCATCACGGCCACCAGTGATACCGACACCGTTGTGCAGGGCCTGCGCAAGTACGCGGAAGACTTCATCGTCAAGCCGTTCGAGCTGCGCGAACTGGAAGCCCGTATTCAGGTCGTGCTGGCGCGTATGCCCAGCCTCGACTACGCCAGCGAGCCGATCATCCATATTGACGACAACCTGAACATTGACTTCGCGCACAACCGCATCGTCGTCAACGGCAAGGCGTATGGGCTGACTCCCACCGAGTCGATTTTGCTGCACGTGCTGCTGCGCAACGCCGGCCGCGTCGTCGAAAACCGGCTGCTGATCGCCCGCGTGTGGCCGTCGGAAGAGGTGTATGAGGATACGCTGCGCGTGCACATGCACCGTCTGCGCCGCAAGCTGGAAGCCGACTCGCACCACCCGCATTACATTCGCACCGAGCGCGGCATCGGCTATATGTTCACGGTGCGCCCGCCCGAAGGCCACGGCCTCGAAGGCGACGACGAGCTGCTGACCGAATAGCCGAACGCACCGCTTTCTGCATTCACCGCCGCCCCCGCCCGCTGAGATTCAGCGGTGACGGGGGCGGAGTCGTTGGAGCGCCTGAACCTCACCCCCCGGCCCAAAGGCAACCTCACCCCGGCCCCTCTCCTGTGTGTATTGACCGGAGAGATGGGTAACAGGTCATTCTGAGACACAGGTAACAGTTTTTGGAGTGTACTGCGGTCGAACGACTGGACACAGAAGCGGCCGAAGTACACTTGGATCTGGTCACCGGGGGTGGCGTCGAGCAGGATGCCGACCGGGAAATGGGTGAAGGCCTTGCCGATGCGCAGGTACTGGTTGCGGAAGCTGATGCAACCGTTGACATCGACGCGGCGTACC
>JAEURB010000126.1 GCA_016788435.1 Anaerolineae bacterium
CGGGCGAATAGGTGAGAAGCTATCCATAAACCGATTTGCTGTAGGGGACGAACTATGTGTCGTCCCAGGGCGCACACGGTGATGCGCCCCTACGAATGGGTTTACGGATAGACGTGAAGGGCTGTACTCAGGAGGGAATGATGTCCGCGCAGCCGACCCGACCTTTGCTTCAGGCGCTCATCGCCGCTGTGCTGTTCGGCGCCAGCGCCCCCATCGCCAAGCTGCTCCTGGGAGAAGTCGAACCCGTGGCGCTGGCCGCGCTGCTCTACCTGGGCAGCGGCCTGGGCGTGCTGGTCTACCGCCAGTTCATCGATCCGCGCTCCGCCGCCGAAACCGGCCTTCAGCGGTCTGATCTCGGCTGGCTGGCCGGCGCGGTCGTGGCCGGGGGGATCGCCGCGCCGATCCTGCTGCTCTTCAGCCTGCGGGCCACTCCGGCAGCCACGGCTTCGCTCCTGCTGAACTTTGAAGGGGTGGCGACGGCCGTGATCGCCGCGCTGGTCTTCAGGGAAGCCATCGGCGGGCGGGCACTCGTGGCGGTGGGCTGCGTCACCCTCGCCAGCATCCTGCTTTCGTGGAACATCGACGGCGACTGGGGCTTGTCGCTGGGGGCGCTCGGCATTCTGGGAGCCTGCCTGCTGTGGGGGATCGACAACAACCTGACGCGCAGCATCTCCGCCAAAGACCCGCTGGCGATTGTCCGGGTCAAGGGATTGGGCGCGGGGACATTCTCGCTGATCCTGGCGCTGATCCTCGGCAGTCCTTTTCCCGGCCTGCCGACCGTCCTGGCGGCGCTGATCCTGGGCAGCCTGAGCTACGGCCTGAGCATCATCCTGTTCATCCGGGCGATGCGCGGCCTGGGCGCGGCCCGCACCAGCGCCCTCTTTGGAACCGCGCCGCTGGCCGGCGTCGGCCTGTCGTTCATCCTCTTCCGCGAGGGCCTGCCGGGGCTGTTCTGGCTGGCGCTGCTGTTGATGGGGGCAGCGGCCTATCTGCTGCTCAGCGAAAAGCACGGCCACCGCCATACCCATGAGTCGCTGGAACATGACCACCGCCACCGCCATGACGACGGGCATCACAACCACGACCATCCCGGCCTGACCGACCGAGGCTTAGAACACGCCCATCCGCACCGCCACGAAACGCTGGAACACGATCACCCGCACGTGCCGGACATTCATCACCGCCACGGCCATGCTTAGCGCCATCGTCCTCAACCCTGCGCCTCATCGGGCACGGGCGGCGGGGCGACCAGGAAGCTCAGCAGCAGGCCGATGGCTCCGGCCACGAAGGGCACGCCCAGCCACATGTGGATCGGCCAGTACAACCCGCGCTGGTCGGTCAGCGCGACCGCGCCCATCGTCAGCAGGAAGACCGCGAACGGCGCGGCGAAAGCCACCAAGCGCAGCGCACCCGGTCGGCTCAGCGAGGGCTTGAGCGCCGCGATCAGCCCGTCGGTCAGCAGGCCGCCTGCGGCCGCCGCGACCAGCACGCGCCAGTATTCCGCCGCGAAGTCGAAGCGCATCAGCACCATCAGCGCGGCGTTGACGGTGAACAGCAGCGTCGCCGTCCCGAAGGGGAGTGTCCAGCGCCGCAGCAGCATCAGCAGCGCCCCGACCATCAGCGCCGCCGGGATCAGGATGGCCGCAACGCTGGTCACGTTGAAGAAGTAATTGCCACTGGAGCGTTCGGTCAGGAAGCCGGGGTTGCCCCAGATGCTCGCATATTGCAGGAAGAACGTGACCAGTGAGAAGGTCATCAGCATCGAGAGGATCGGCGGCAGCAGATCGCGCCAGCCGCGCAGTCCGGCGCGTCCCCAGGCCGCCCGCAGCGGCCCGCTCACGAACAGGAAGGCTCCGCTCGCCAGCAGCAGATGAGTCGGGCTGAAGAGCGCCTCGATGTTCTGCTCGATGCCGAAGATTTCGTGCCAGAGCATATCGCCCACGCCGCCGATCAGGAAGAGGACGCAGCCGATCAGCGTGGGGAAGTAACCGCGCGGCAGCGCCCGCGACCAGGCATAGCCGCGGCCCACGTTGCGGTACTGCGTGTAGACCATCAGGCTGCCGACCGAGAAGAAGCCCGAATACAGCACCGCGTGCCAGGGGGTGAAAAACGACTCTAGTTCGGCGATGTGGTTGTGCGCCCAGCCGTCCAGGAACAGCCCGCCCAGGAACCAGGCCGAGGTCAGCACCGCCAGCCAGTCGAAAGCCCGGCTGTCGGCTGGATAGTTTTGCAGCCGCCCGCCCGTTTGTGGACGCGCCGTCCCTGCCGGTGAAATGCTCGCCATAGGTGATCTCCTCTCCGCCTGTCTTCAACACAGTATACGCGCGTCGAGTAGATCAGGTTCCGGCATTACTTCTCGACTTTGATGTCCATCCACACCGGACAGTGATCGGAGGCTTTGGGGTTGTCGGTTCCGACCCCCTCGAAGCGCGGCCCGGTGTAGCGATCCGCCCGCTTGGGCGCCCCGCGCCGCTCGATCTGCGGGGCGTGGGGGTTGGCGGTCGCCAGGCTCTTGGAGAGCAGCAGGTAATCCAACTGGTGGTATGACGGGGGAATCTGGCAGGAGCGGTTGCCCTTGTAGAAGTGCGTCCAGCGTTCCTCTGGCGGCATCCGGTCCACCACGTTGACGAGTTGGCTCCAGCCGGCCAGATCGGCAATGCCGGTCTCACCCTGCGCGTCGGTAGCCATATAGTCGTTCATGTCGCCCAGCACGACGAACGGCTTACGTCCCGCCCGCGTACCGAAGCGGTTGGTGATGATCCTCTTGACTTCGAGGGCCTGTTCCATGCGCTTGGCGCGGGTGTTGCGCCGCCCGTTGCAGGGGTCTTTCTTATCCAGCATCGATTTGAGGTGGTTGACGAACAGCGTTAGCGTGGCGCCGTTCGGCAGCAGGATGTCCACTTCCAGGCAGTCGCGGGAGAAGAGCAGATCGCCCTTCGGGTTGAGCTGATGCTGGTAGCTCCGCACGTGAACGATAGGATAAGCGCTCAGCACGGCCACATCGATCAGGCGGGGGTCGTTGCCATCGACAGCGATGCTGTAGGGGAATATCTTGCGGCCGCCCAGGAAGGTATTGCGGAAGCGCCGCAGCGTGTCCAGATTCTCGACCTCTTGCAGTGCCAGCACATCGGCCTTCAGCGCGTTGATTGCCTGAGCAGTGATGCGCTTCTCGTCTTCGTCGGCGACCTTGAAGGCCGTCTGGTCCGCCCGCCAGCCGTCCTGGACAGCCTTCATCGGATCGATGTTGCTCTCGAAGCGGTAACGCGCGAACAGATTCTCCACGTTGAACGTAGCCACACGCACGGTCGTCATCGTTCTGGCCTTTCCCGGTCTCCGCGTAAGCCGATCTCAGCAGGCGAAGAACTGCTCCGGTTGTCCATAACGCAGCAGACGCAGCCCTTCGAGCCGCAGCAGGCGCGGGTAGACCGCTTTATACACATCACAGTACGGCGACTGCACATCATAGCGCCCGGTCGCAGCATAGGTCTGGAGCGGGCAGCCTCCGGCACACCAGTGCCGCCATTCACAGGTCTTGCAGCCTTCTTTTTCTGCCACCGGCAGGTTATGGATTCCGCCGACGGCATCCCGAATCAGCGCGACCGGGTCGGCCTCGGCCAGCGACCCCACCGGATGATGGAGGTGCATCTGGCACTGGCTGACCCGTCCCTGATGGTCGATGACCACGTAACTGCTGCCAACGCCGCAGGTATGGGTATGTGCCTGGGCGAAGTTGGCGCGGTCGATCAACCCCTCCAGCAGCGAATACGGCGGCAGCGCCG
>JAEURB010000483.1 GCA_016788435.1 Anaerolineae bacterium
GACCGGCAGTCACCTCGGGCCAGACCAGAACGGCTTCAAGCTGTGCATCGGGGCAGTCAATGTGTTTGGGGATGAACTGCAGGCGCTGCGCTCGCTGACCGAAAGCGGCGAACTGACGCAGGCCCACCACCGTGCCCCGGAATACCGCGATGAGGCCGCCATTCGCACCTACAGCCTGCTGACCGGCCTGCGCGTTCACATGGCCCGCCCGCTCAAGGTGGTGGTGGATGCGGGCAATGGCACAGCCGGCCTGATCGCGCCCGGCCTGCTGGCAGGATGGGGGCTGGAGGCTGTACCGCTGTTCTGCGAGCCAGACGGACGTTACCCGAATCATCAGCCCGACCCGCAGAATCCGGCCAATATGATGGCCCTCGGCGAGAAAGTGCGCGAGGTGGGCGCGGGCATCGGCATCGGCTTCGACGGTGATGCCGACCGGCTCGGCGCAGTGGACGAATACGGCGCGTATCTTTCGCCCGACCGTCTGCTGGCGCTGCTGGCGGTGGATATGCTGACTCGCCGCCCCGGTTCGGCGGTCGTCGCGGATGTGCTGACCAGCCAGACCGTGTTCGATGCTGTGGCGCAGGCGAGCGGGCGGCCGATTTTGTGGGCCAGCGGTCATGCGCTCGTGAAGGAGAAAATGCGCGCGGAAGGGGCGCTGCTCGGCGGCGAGGCCAGCGGGCATCTCTTCCTGGCCGAGGATTACTACGGCTTCGATGATGCCTATCTGGCGGCCGGGCGTCTGCTGCGATTGCTGGCTTCCAGCGGCCAGCGGCTGTCCGCATTGGTCGCGGCTCTACCCGCCTACTACAGCACGCCAGAATACCGCCCACACTGCCCCGACGAAGCGAAAGCCCGCGTCATCGCCGGAGTGCGCGCCGCCCTCGAACATGATCCGGGTGTGCGCCACGTCACAGACGTGGACGGCGTGCGCATTCAGTATGGGGATGGCTGGGGGCTGATCCGCGCCAGCAATACCGAGCCGGTACTCAGCCTGCGTTTTGAGGCATCATCAGAAGCGGCTGCGCTTGCCCTGCGCGACAGTTTCCTGGCTGCGCTCTCGGCCTATCCCGAAGTCGAACCTGTCGCCGTTTGAACCGATAAGGACAATCACCATGGCACTACCCGTCGAAGCGCCCCTCGCGCTGCCATATACGATTCTGATCGTCGTGGCCCACCCGGATGACATCGAGTTCGGTTCGGGCGGCAGCGCGGCCGCCTGGACGGCGCAGGGCGCGAAGGTGGTCTACTGCATCGTCACCGATGGCGCAGGCGGAAGCAACAGCGCCGACATGACGCCAGAACGGCTGGTCGAAATCCGCCGCCAGGAACAGGCCGCCGCGGCCGCCAAAGCCGGCGTGAGCGACGTGCATTATCTCGGCTACCGCGACGGCGAACTGGTGGCGACGGTTGACCTGCGCCGCCACATCGCCCGCCTGATCCGGCAGATCAAGCCAAACCGCGTCGTCATCATGGATCCCACCGCCGTGCTGATTTCGGCCGAGGGATTCGACTACATCAACCACCCCGACCACCGCGCGGCGGGCGAGGCGGCACTCTATGCCGTGTTCCCCACGTCCGGGTCGCGGCTGGTGATGCCTGAATTGCTCGACGAAGGGCTGGAACCGCACAATGTGAGCGAGCTGTACCTGGTGATGAGCGACAAGCCGAACATCGCGGTGGATATTTCGGCGGTGTGGGATCGGAAAGTCGCGGCGCTGCTGGAGCACCGGTCACAAGTGGATGAGAGCGTGGTGGACGAGATTCGCAACTGGGCGGTCGAGGCGGGCAAGGAAGCCGGCGTCGAACTGGCCGAGACATACCGCGTCATGCGCTTCGGGCAATAAGAACGAAGAAGACTCATCGCCGAGACGCAGAGGAAAAACGAGAGAACGCAGAGGGTTTCATCAAGGCTCTCTGCGTTCTCTTTCTTTTCTCGGCGCCTGTGCGATAGATCGTTTCCGCTCTTACAGCGCGTAGATTTCCCCGTACTTTGCCTTGATGTAGGCAATCAGCGGGTCTACACGCAGCGGGCCGCCGGTCACGCGCTGCACGAGTTCGGCGGCCGTGAACTTCGAGCCGTGCTGGTAGATATTGTCCTGCAGCCAGCCGTGCAGCGTGCCGAACTTGCCCTGCCCGATCTCAGCCGGGATCGCCGGGTGGGCCTGCTGCGCCGCCTCGAAGAACTGGGCCGCGAACAGGTTGCCGAGCGTGTAGCCCTGGAAGGCGCCGCCAATCAGCCCACCGTACCAGTGCACATCCTGCAACACGCCGTCGCGGTTGTCGGGAGCCACCACGCCGAGGTCGCTTTGATAGCGCGCGTTCCACGCTTCCGGCAGGTCCTTGACGGCCAGCGTGCCTTCGAGCAATTGCAGTTCGAGGTCGAAGCGGATCATGACGTGCAGGTTGTAGGTCACTTCGTCGGCGTCGGTGCGAATGAGCGACGGCTTGACCTTGTTGATGGCCCGGTAGAAGGCATGCTCGCTCACGCTGCCCAACTGTTCAGGGAAAACGGCCTGCAGCGCCGGGTAGTAATGCTGCCAGAAGCCCCGGCTGCGCCCAACCTGATTTTCCCATGTTCGTGACTGGCTTTCGTGAATACCGGCCGACGTACCGCCGCCCAGCGGGGTTCCATCGTAGGCCTCGGCCGTGCCCTGCTCGTACATGGCGTGGCCGGCCTCGTGCAGTGTGCTGAAAAGCGCATCGCCGAGGTCATCTTCTTTCACGCGGGTGGTGATGCGGCAGTCACCCCAGGCGAAGCGCGTCATGAATGGGTGATGCGTCTTATCCTGGCGGCCCCGGTTGAAGTCGTAGCCGTAGTCACGGATCACGTCGAGGCCGAACCCCAACTGCTGCCCTTCGGGATAGTGCTGATGCAGCGCCGAGTCATCTATCTCCGGCTGGGCGTTGATGGCGCGCACAATCGGCACCAGTTGTTGGCGCAGCTCGGCGAAGACGGCCCGCACGGTTTCGGCGGTCATGCCGTAATCACTGAAGCCGATCAGCGGGTCGGCGATATGCGTATAGCCCGGGAAGCACTCCGCCAGTGCAATGCTCAACTGGCGCGTTTCCTCCAGATCGGCGGCCAACCCGGCGAAGTCGTTGGCGGGCCGCGCCTCCGTCCACTTGTTGTAGAGCATGGCGGTGTGTTCGCCAATACGGCTGACCAGATCGGCCGGGACTTTCACCTCGCGCTCGTAGTCGCGGCGGGTGACGCGGATCAGCGCGGCGTCATCGTGGTCGTAGGGCAGGCTCTCCTCATACGGGCGCAGCGCATCGAGCAGGTGGCCGACTTCGGGCGCGGTGAATTTCTCGTGCGACAGGCGGCCGAGGGTGGCCAGCGCCCGCCCACGGGCCGGCGCGCCGCCGGGCGGCATATAGGTGGACATATCCCAGTGCAGCACCGACCCCGCGCTGTTCAGATCGGCCACTTCATACAGGCGCTGCTTGAGTTCGTTGAGCTTGGCTTCCACGTGAAACTCCAGTTGAACGTTGAAAGAGGGCCAGATGAAGAAACGATTCTCGCGGCCCAGAAGTGCGCACAGATTCCGCTAAACTATACTTCAATCGGCGCTGGCGTGTTCGGGCCAGCCCAGACCGGGGGAGTGATCATGGCGAATATCGCGGCGCTGCCCGACCCGCAGGCGTATATGGCGCTGGTGTGGGACATCGTGCGGATGGTTCCGGCTGGCCAGGTGACGACCTTCGGCCAGATCGCCAGCATGATCCCGCCACCGCCCGGCGTAGATGAACGCGACTATGCGCGGTTGGCTCCGCGCTTCGTGGGCGATGCCATGAACGCCGTATCGTGGAAGGACGAAGCGACCGTACCCTGGCACCGCGTTATCAACGGCAAGGGCGAAATCAGCCTGCCGCCCGATACCAAAGCGGCGGCCCTGCAGCGGGCGCGACTGCGCGATGACGGGGTGATGGAAGGCGACATGGAGAGCGTGGATTTGGGGCGCTTCGGCTGGGAAGGCCCGCCCGCAGACTGGTTAGCGGCGCGCGGGCTGCACTCCCCGAAGCCGCTACGCCGCCCGCCAGATGAGCGGCCGCAGCAGATGGCGCTGTTTTGAGGAGGACAGTTACAAGTTGAGAGTTACGGGTTACGAGTTGCGAACCCGGCGTGCCTGTCGCTCGCAACTCGTAACCCGTAACACATCACCTGCCTTGACAAGCACTCGCGGCATGGCGTATTCTGAATCTGGCCCGGCGACGCACGTCCTGAACCTCTGCGCCCCCGGTGTCCTTCATCCGCCCAAGTGAAACGAGCGACGATGCGCCGCAGCCTGCCCATTCAGTTCCGATAGCGTTACGCGGACTGCCCTGCTGCCTCGCGCCCCCTGACTGCCCTATGTGCTGTCTGATGAGCGCCGCTGCCGGAACATTCCGCGCGCGGCGCTTTTGATTCCGGTCAACCGCGCCGTATCGCCGGGGCAAAACTGCCCCCCACCCGGTTCAGATTGGCACAGTCAGGCGGTTGATCCATGTTAGCCTCGCTTCATCACATCCATAAGAGTTACGGCCATCATCCGGTGCTGGAGGAAGCCGCGCTATCGGTTGCGGCAGGCGAACGCATCGGTCTGGTTGGCGCCAATGGCTCGGGCAAGTCCACGCTGCTGCGCATACTGGCCGGTGACCTGAGCGCAGATCGCGGCGAACGCACGCTCGCATCCGGCATCCGGCCCGGCTATCTGCCGCAGGAACCGCCTGATACTGGCGATCAAACGTTGGGAAGCATCCTGCGGGGGGCGCTGGCGCAGGTGCGGGCGTTTGAAGCGCAGATGCGCGCACTTGAAGCCGGGCTGCCCGAATTGCAAGGCGCTGAACTGGCGGCCGCGCTCACCACGTACGGCGAACTCAGCGACGCTTTCGAGCGCGCGGGTGGCTATGAGATCGAAAGTCGCGAGGAGCAGGTGCTGGCCGGGCTTCGGCTTGGCCACCTGCCGCGTGAGCGCGTGGCGGCTACGCTTTCCGGCGGCGAACGCGCCCGCCTGAGCCTGGCCGTCCTTTTACTGCAAGCGCCGGATTTGCTGCTGCTGGACGAACCGACCAGCCATCTCGACCAGTCCAGCCTGAATTGGCTCGAGTCATGGCTGGCCACGTATCCCGGCGGCGCTGTGATCGTCTCGCACGACCGCGAGTTCCTCAATCGGACAGTGACAGCCATCGTCGAGATGGACGAACACAGCCACCGGGTTCGGCGCTTCAGCGGCGACTATGACGCATACGCGGCGGCGCGAGCGCGCGAGCAGGCGCAGTGGGCCGCCGATTACGAGCGCCAGCAGGACGAAATCAAGGCGCTGCGGCTGGAAATGAAGGAAACGGCCCGGCGTAATACCTATAAGGCGCCAACGGACAACGACAAGTTCATCGTCTATGGCAAGAAGCAGACGCACGCGGCCACCGTATCGAAGAAGGTGCGCGCGGCAGCCGAAAAACTGTCTCGTATCGAGGAGAATCCGATTTCGAAGCCGCCCAAACCGCTGCGCTTTGCGGCTGGCTTCGACCCGGAGGCGATGGCCGGACGGCTGCCGCTGATCGCCAGCGGATTGTGCAAAGCGTATGGCGGCCGCGCCATCCTCGACGATGTGTCGCTGGCGCTCGGCGCACGCGGGCGGATCGTGCTGGCCGGGCCGAACGGCAGCGGCAAGTCCACCTTGCTGCGCCTGCTAGCTGGTGTGGAGGCCCCTGATGCCGGCGAACGTACGGTCCATCCGGCCGCCCGCATCGGCTATCTCGACCAGGACGGCGCGTCACTTGAGCCGGCGCAGGCGGTTTTTGCGGCCTATCGCGCCGGGCTGGAGGGCGCCGATCAGATGTGGAAGTCGGCGCTGCTGGAAAGCGGCTTGTTCCGCTACGACGATCTCGGCCTGCCGGTTGAGGCGTTGAGCAGCGGCCAGCGGCGCAAGCTGCAAATCGCGCGGTTGATCGCGTGCCTGGCCAACCTGCTGATACTCGACGAGCCGACCAACTTCGTCAGCTTCGACGTGCTGGAGTCGCTGGAGGCCGCCCTGCGGGTCTTCCCGGGGCCGGTTATCGCTGCCTCGCACGACCGGCGCTTCATCCACCAGTTCGGCGGTGACTTGTGGGCGCTCGATGAGGGGCGGCTGGCGCAGTGGATGGGCACGCCGGACGAATACTTCGTGGCGCTCGGCGAACGGGTAACGCTGCGCGCTTGAAATAGACCGGCGGGATGCCGTCAGACCAACCTTCTGGTATCCTGCCCGTTCAAGCGGTAGAAATGGGTCGTCATCCCGTCATCGTTCCGCTCGTTCGCGGAGTGAGGAGCGCGCTCGTTGCCCCGGCTGTCTCGCATGTTCATCAAAGCCGGCATGCTTTATCTGGTCGCCGCCTTCACGCTGTCATTCTGGGTCGTCGCGCGCGCGCCGCTGGGGCTTCCGGGGTGGCTGTCCGCCTTTCAGCCTGTGCTGGCGCACCTGTTCGTGGTCGGCTGGATTACACAGCTGATCATCGGCATCGCCTGGTGGATGTTCCCCAAGATCACGAAAGACAACCCGCGCGGTGATGTCCGCTTCGCCTGGATCATCTTCGCCCTGCTCAACATCGGCCTGCTGCTGCGGCTGGCGGCCGAGCCGCTCGTGACGCTCTACCCCGATGCGCCGCTGGGGTGGGCGCTGATCGCCTCGGCCATCTGCCAGCTGCTGGCGGGCTGGGGTGTCGTCATACTGCTTTGGCCACGGGTGAAGGAACGCTAAGCCATGCCCGTGCTGTCTACCTGGATGGTACGCGCGGCGCTGTTATCGCTGGGCTTCGGTTTCGCGCTCGGCGCATGGATGCTAACCGCCAAGGCCATCCCGTTCGACCCAACCTACCGCCGCTTGCTCGCCCCGCATATCGAGGTCCTGCTTTTCGGCTGGCTACTGCAACTGGCGGTTGGCGTGGCGCTTTGGATTCTGCCGCGCTTCGAGAAGCCGCCGAAGTACGGACGTATCCGGCTGGCGTGGACGGGCTTCTTCCTGCTCAACACGGGCATCGCCTGCGTCGTCATCGGCAGCTATGTGGGCGGCCCGTCGCACCCGCTGGCGCTGGCGGGGCATGTGTTCGAACTGGCTGCCGTACTTCTGTTGGCCATTTTCCTCTGGCCGAGGGTGAAGCCGTTTATGGGGTGAGAACTTCTCTGCCGCTAACGCAGTGTCATTGCGCTGAAGCCAGCACCCGGCCGCTTTGCGTTACGCTTGCTGGTAATCGAACCGTGAACGGCCGATTATCCGGGCGGGCGGATTCTCTCACAGTTCTTATGTGCGAGGGATAGACGCGAGGTGGATGCGCCACTACAATGGCGGCTGGTGAACATCTCATTCACAACAAGGATGGACGCAAAGATGTCGACACTTCTCGTTCTCTCGTACCCTGAAAAGCAAACCGCGTACACCGTACTCAACGAACTCCGCGCCAAGCAGGAACAGTTCGTCGTCAACCTGTCGGACGCCGTCATCGTCACCAAGGACGACAAGGGCAAGGTCAAGCTGGACCAGTCGGTGAATCTCAAGGCGACCGGCGCGGTATCGGGTGGCTTCTGGGGCATGCTCATCGGCCTGATCTTCTTCATGCCGTGGCTCGGCCTGATCGTTGGCGCGCTCTCCGGCTGGCTGGGTGGCAAGTTCAGCGATTATGGCATTCCCGACAAGTTCATCAAGGAAACCGGCGCCAATCTGCAGCCCGGCGGCTCGGAACTCTTCCTTCTGATCGAGAGCTACACGCAGGACAAGTTCCTGGCGGCGCTGGCCCCGTATGGTGGCAAGGTCATCCAGACCTCGATCACCGAAGAACAGACCCAGAAGCTGCAGGCGTACCTCGACAAGCACGGTGAAGA
The DNA here is from genome assembly GCA_016788435.1 of Anaerolineae bacterium. Classification (GTDB taxonomy): domain Bacteria; phylum Chloroflexota; class Anaerolineae; order Aggregatilineales; family Phototrophicaceae; genus Flexifilum. The sequence goes on from JAEURB010000483.1 coordinate 7,835, forward strand.
CATCGCGCAGCACGTCGAGCAGGCCGCTGTCGCCGCCGAGACGACCGATGCTCCGCCCGCGGCCGACGCGCCCGCCGGGGATGCTCCGCAGAGCTAATCATCACCCATTCATTCGCAAGGCATCAACCGGCGCCCATTGGAGCGCCGGTTGTGTTTTCCGGCTCTCGCCGGACTGATGGGACCCTTGATTGGACTGCACTGCCTATGGGACGATGTGCGCGTTCTTTTCTGGATAGCCGCGAGGACCAGCCGTGACGACGGTCGGCGTTCTGGCCCTGCAAGGGGCATTCATCGAACATGTGCAGCGCCTGCGCGAACTGGGCGCGCAGGCCGTCGAAGTGCGCCTGCCGGGCGACCTGAAAGGGCTGGACGGCCTGATCCTCCCCGGCGGCGAAAGCACGACAATTGGCAAGCTGGCGACAGCCTTCGGGCTGATCGAGCCGCTGCGCCAGTTCAGCCATGACCGCCCGGTTTGGGGTACCTGCGCGGGCATGATCTTTCTGGCGCGCGATATCGGCATGGACCGGCAGCCCATTCTGGGCGTGATGGATATCGCGGTCAATCGCAACGCCTTTGGCCGCCAGATTGACAGCTTCGAAACCGGCCTCGCCATCAAGGGACTGGAAGGCGGCCCGTTCCACGCCGTATTTATCCGCGCGCCGGTCATCACATCGGCCGGCCCCGAAGTAGAGGTGCTGGCCACGCTGGACGACGGACGAATCGTCGCCGCGCGGCAGGGCCAAACGCTGGTCACCGCCTTTCACCCCGAGCTTACGCCAGACCCCCGCCTGCATGAGTATTTTCTGTCAACCGCCGAATCGGCAAGACTACGCTAGCACAAGCGAAAATCATTGCTACAATATCGCGCGCTTGCTATACAATGGCCCATAAGCGGCCGACTTCCAG
>JAEURB010000066.1 GCA_016788435.1 Anaerolineae bacterium
GACAAAGGGAGTGGGAAACTGCCGGGCGCGAATCCAGATAACAAGGACCCATGCAGCGAGCAGGGCAAGCATCACGACGGGGTAGAAGGGCACGACCAGCCCCATACCCGCCCAACACAGCCCCGCCCAGACAGCAGGCCACCACCGGCCGGTTTCAGCAGCGCGCGCCAGGAACAGTAACCCGGCCAGCATGAGGCTGCGCGCCACCAGCAGGTGAGGAAGCCCCCACAGACCAAGGAAGCCGAAGCCTTCGGGAATGTAGAACTCCGGAGGTGTGATCCCTTGTGTAATGGCCAGCAACCAACCGAATCCGCCGCCGATTGTCGCCAGCACAAACGCCAGTAAACGCAATCCCCGTGTTCGCACGAACGCGCTGATGAAGCGATAGAGGACGAAGAGGTAGCCGGCGGCGGCCGCAAGGCGCAAAACGTGAAAGACGGTCAGCAGCGCGGGGGTCAGCGAGGGGCTGGTTTCGGGAACAATCCGGCCAGTTAACCACCCTGGAACGATGTAGTGCATGAACAAGCCGGGTGCGGCGTCCTGCGGCTCGCTGGTGTAGGGAAGCGTAAAGGCCAGTTGGCCGGCTGCGCCCTGCCGCATCTTGGCGATATAGGACTGCCCGTCCTCGACGCCGAACAGGAAGCCGCTGAAGCGCCAGTTATCGTCCGGCTGCCCCCAAGCCAACAGATAGGGCAGCGTGGTGATGACGAGCAGCGCCAGGCCGTAGACGATGGCCGGCCAGGGGCGGCGCGAACGAGTCAACGGCTGTGCCCCGCGGGTGGCCGAAGACGAAGTGAGTGCGCGCGCATCTGGTTTCCCTCTGATTGAGCGCGTTCCGGTCGTTGGCGGGAAGTCTAGCGCGTTCGCAGCGCCTTTGCCTCGACGGCTGTAATGAAATCGCTCTTCGCCTCGGTATAGCCAAGCCGGTCGGTTCCATACTTCGCGGCCAGGAGGCGTTTAAGCGCGGCGTAGTCGGCGGCCAGCGCGGGGTCTGCGCGCAGCGCATCACGGAATGCGATGTGCCGTACCCAATACTCGCCGCCCAGTTCCACGAGATACAGGTGATGAGTGCGCGCCCCCTCCGGCCCCTTGTTGAAGTAAACGCGATCCGGAATGGAGTCGCCTGGCTCGTAGTGATAGCCGAGCGCCTCGGTATGCGGGACACACACGCGCGCTTCGTCGAGCGTTTGCAGGCCGCCCATCAGGTCAAGCAGCGGTTTGGCGGCCAGCCCGGGCACACTGGTACTGCCGACGTGCTCGATTGCCAGCAAGCGGTCACCCAACGAGGCCCGGATGCGAGCGATTTCTTCGGCGGCCAGTACGGGCCATGCGGGGTCGTAATCGGCAATGACGATGGCGTTGCTCATTCCGAATCTCCTTTCGTTCTCTGCATGGTTCAGATGATGAGCGATGCCGAAAATGTGACAAATGAAGAGTGTGGATGCGGCCCTGAGCCGCCGCGCTGGAACGGCCCCGCGCGTTCGGGTTACAATGGAGCCTTATCTCGACGGTGGATGATTGGACAAGGCGATGGCGCTCATGCTCTTCAACGTATTGGGTCGTACCATCCAGGAGTTCGTGCCGCTGACACCGGGCCAGGTGACGATGTACGTCTGCGGCCCGACCGTCTACGACCACCCGCATATCGGCCACGCCAAGACCTACGTCGCCTTCGATTCGCTGGTGCGCTATCTGCGCAGCACCGGCCTGAACGTCCTCTACGTCCAGAACATCACCGACGTCGGGCATTTGCTCGACAGCGGCGAAGACCGGATTCTGCGTAAAGCGGCGCAAACGCAGGCCCGGCCGATGCAGATCGTCGAGACGTATACCAAGAGCTATTTCGACGCGATGGATGCGCTCGGCGTGGGGCGGCCCGACATTTCGCCGCGCGCCAGCGGCCACATCCCTGAACAGATCAAGATGATCGAGACGCTGGTAAGCAAGGGCTTTGCCTATGAAGCCGGGGGCAGCGTCTATTTCGACGTGGCGAAAGACCCGGACTACGGCAAGCTGTCGAACCGGCGGTTGCAGGAGCAGGAATCCGGCACGCGCGAGGCCGTGCGCGGCGACAAGCGTAACCCGGAAGACTTCGCGCTGTGGAAGAAGGCCGAGCCGGAACACATCCTGCGCTGGGACAGCCCGTGGGGCGAAGGCTTCCCCGGCTGGCACATTGAATGCTCGGCGATGGCCAAGAAGTACCTCGGCGACACCTTCGACATTCACGGCGGCGGGATTGATAACATCTTTCCGCACAACGAAAGCGAAATCGCCCAGAGCGAGTGCGCCAACGACGCCGATTTCGCCCGCTACTGGCTGCTGGTCGGCAGTTTGACGGTGGACGGCATCAAGATGTCGAAGAGCCTCGGCAATTTCACGACGATTGCCGACGCGCTGCAGCGTTATCAACCGGGCGTCATTCGCATGTTCATGCAGAGCGTGCATTACTCGAACCCGGTGGACTACAGCGAAGGCGCGCTCGATGCCTCGGCGCGCGGCTGGGAGCGCATCGCCAACGCCGTGCGGCTGGTGCAGCAAACGCTGCGCAGCGCCCCGGCAACGGATGACGGCCTGCATTTCAGCGAACGGCTGGCTGCAGCCCGCGCCGCCTTCAATACCTCGCTGGACGATGATTTCAACACGCCCGGCGCGATTGCCGTGCTGCAAGACCTCACCCGCGAGGTGAACAGCCTGCTCAACAGCGGCGCGGCGGTCGGCAAGGCGGCGCTCGAAGCGATTGACGCCACGTACCGCGGCACCGCCGGCGACGTGCTCGGTATTCTGCCCGCTGGCGAAACGGCCGGCGCAGGCAGCGCCCAGCGCGAAGCGGCCCTGATCCAACTGCTAATTGACCTGCGCACGCAGGCGCGCAAGGCGAAGAACTGGGCCGAAAGCGACCGCCTGCGCGACGAACTGGCGGCGATTGGCGTGGTGCTGGAAGACCGGGCGGACGGCACGGTGTGGAAGGTGAATGGGTAAGGTGGAGAGGGTGCACCAGACCGCCTGAGGCTGAAGCCGGCTTAGGGCGTGGGCTCGCCGTTTGGGGTTGCTATAAAGGGTGTTTCGCTCCATTGAATAGGGATTGAGTGTGCCGATCGCCATCTGCCTGTATCACCCTATTTGGTCCACCAAGGAGCGCGCGCCAATCCTGACCGCGGCTGTGGAAGCAATTGTCGCGGACACCATTAAGCACAAATCCGCCGAGTTGGGCTGTCCGATTTTTGCTATTAACATGCACGCCGATCATATTCATGTGGCGGTAAGCATCGTGCCAGCGCTGTCCGTCTCGGAATGGGCAAGCAAGGTCAAAGGCGTTTCATCACGAGCGGTCAATGTAGCCTTCCCGGATCTGGATTTCGCATGGCAGCGTGGTTATGGTGTGCTGACTTTTGGCGAGAAACACCTGAAGATCGCTCAGGAGTATATTGAGCGTCAAAAAGAACATCACCAGAACAACACACTCTTCAATGGAATGGAACACACCGACGAATGATTCCTCCTGAACCCGCCTCTGCTCCAAATCGCGCTGCCGGTTCTAAAGCCGGCTTCAGCCGGCGCAGCCATAGCCTGATGGCTTCAGCCTCAGGCGCTTGGCCGAACCCTACTTCATTGCTGCGCGTTCCATGCGAATGTTCGCCACTGGAGCTTACATCATGACCGATTTTCTCTACGGGCACTGGGCGGTGATGGAGTCGCTGCGAGCGGGCCGCCGGTCGTTCGAGCAGTTGCTGGTGGCCGAGAACACCGAGGAAAAAGGCTTCACCGGCGAGATTATGGCAACGGCGGGGGAGCGCGGCGTCCGGATTCGCCGGGTTCCGCGCCGCATCCTTGATGACCTCTCGAACGGGGCGAATCATCAGGGGATGGTGCTGCGCGCCGGCGATTACCAGTACAGCACGGTCGAGGATATGCTGGCGCTGGCCAAAGAGCGCGAGGAAAAGCCGTTTCTGCTGCTGCTGGATTTGCTGAAAGACCCGCAGAACGTCGGCTCGTTGATCCGCGTGAGCGACGCCGTTGGCATTCACGGCATCATTTTGCAGGAACGGCGCGGCGTGGGCGTCACCCCGGCGGTCGTCAACGCCTCGTCGGGCGCGGTTGAGCACCTCAAGGTCGCACAGGTGACCAACCTTGTGCAGACGATGAAGGAAATCAAGGAACGCGACGTGTGGCTGGTCGGCCTCGACATCGGCCCCAACGTGCCGACGCTGGACAAAACCAACCTCAATATCCCGATTGGGCTGGTGCTGGGCAGCGAAGGAGAAGGGATGCGGCGCCTCGTGCGCGATACCTGCGACATCCTCATTTGCCTGCCCATGCGCGGCCGGGTGGGCAGCCTGAACGTGGCGACGGTGGGCTCGGTGGCGCTGTATTCGGCCTGGCAGGCGCGCGGCTGGCCGGGCTGGGGCGCGCCGAAGCCGCCAGTTAAACCCTCGTGACTACTTCCCTCGCCAGTGCAGCTCCTGTGAGGCATTGGAGCGAGAAGTATCAGTGGCTCCTGGTTCCGTTGTCGGTCTTCCTTGTCTGGCGGATCTGCACACTGCTGCTTG
>JAEURB010000029.1 GCA_016788435.1 Anaerolineae bacterium
GAGGCGGGCGCTGAACTGATCTACGTGCTGGCGACCAGCGGCGACAAGGGCCACAGTGACCCCGCTATGACGCCCGAACGCCTGATCGCCATCCGCGAGGAAGAACAGCGCTGCGCGGCCGCCGTCATCGGTTGCCACAACGTAACCTTTCTGCATCACCGTGATGGCGAACTGACGCCGTCGCTCGAACTGCGGCGCGACCTCGTGCGCTTGATTCGCCTCCATCAGCCGCAGATCGTCGTCACGAATGACCCGACGACCTTCTGGTATGGTGACCGCGCCATCAACCACCCCGATCACCGGGCGATTGGCGAAGCAGCGCTGGCGGCCGTCTTTCCGACTGCCCGCGACCGCCTGAACTACCCGGAGATGGAGCAGGAGGGCCTGCTGCCGCACAAGGTCAAACAGGTCTATCTCGGCGGCGCGAATCAGCCTAACGTCAAAGTGGACATCAACCGGGCGATTGAGCGCAAAATCACCGCGCTGCGCGAACACAAGAGCCAGATCGCCGATATGGGAGCGATGGAAGAACGCCAGCGCAGCCGCCTCGACCCCGAAGCGCCAGCCGATCATCCCCGTGTCATCGAGTCTTTTACCGTTATCACGCTCGACAGGTAGCCTTGATGATGGCCGCTAACCGTTTTGTCCAACGCGCCAACGCGATGCGAGAGGAGCTTGTTTCCACGCGCCGCGACTTGCACGCACACCCTGAACTGGGCTTCGAGGAGGTGCGCACGGCTGGCATCGTCGCGCAGCGCCTGACCAGTCTTGGTCTGGAGGTGAGGACGGGCGTTGGCAAGACGGGTGTAGTCGCCTTGCTGGAAGGCGATCACGACGGCCCGACCGTGCTGGTTCGCGCCGATATGGATGCGCTGCCGATTCTGGAAGACAACGACGTGCCGTACCGTTCGCAGAGCGACGGCCGGATGCACGCCTGCGGCCACGACGGTCACACGGCGATTGGCCTGGGCGTCGCCGGGATGCTGGCCGCCGAGCGCGAAAAGCTGCACGGGCGTGTCAAGTTCGTCTTCCAGCCAGCCGAGGAGATCGCTGCCGGGGCTGCCGCCATGATTGCCGACGGCGCGCTGAGCGACCCCCGGCCCGATGTCACGGTTGGGCTGCACCTCTGGAACAGCCTGCCGGTCGGCAAACTGGGCGTCGCCGACGGGCCGATGATGGCGGGCAGCCTCACGTTCGTCGTGCGCGTGCGCGGCAAGGGCGCTCACGCCGCCTCACCGCAGCACAGCGCCGATCCGGTCGTCGCAGCGGCGCACGTGCTCACCGCGCTGCAATCCATCGTCAGCCGCAACGTGGATCCGTTCGAGACGATTGTCATTTCGGCGACGACTCTCCGCGCGGGCGATGCGTTCAACGTCATCCCTGAGTACGCTGAATTCACCGGCACGGTACGCTACTTCAAGGATGCGGTGTGCCAGTTGGCGGTGCGGCGCATGGAGGAAGTGGTCACCGGCGTGGCGCAAGCGCTGGGCTGCACCGGCGAGCTAACGGTCACGCACAAGTCGGTGCCCGTCGTCAACAATCCAGACGTGGGCCGCCGCTTGCGGGCGCGCTTTGCGGAGATTGTGGGCGCAGAGAACCTCGACATGACGATTCGCACGATGGGCGCCGAAGATGTCGGCTTGTTCATGGTGGATATCCCCGGCATGTACTTCTTCGTCGGCGCGCAGGATATGACCCAGGACGCCTATTACGCGCATCATCACCCGCGCTTCAGTGTGAACGAGGACGCGCTGCCGCTGGCTGCCGGGCTGCTGGCGACGGCAGTGGCGGAGTACGTGCTTCCGGAGTAGCTCATGCCTGCCTTTTCGGTCTTTCGCTGGCGGGACGGGCGCGGCTGGCTGGTGCTGGCGGGCGCGGCCCACGACGAAATCCGCGGCCACGCGCTATCCCGATCCGCTGCCGATGGCGCAGTCGCGGTTATCACACTTCCGGCAGCCGATGCCGAACACACGCTCGACGATCTGGCAGACCTCGGCGCGCCGGCCGGTTACATCGTGGACGTGATTGCCGAGCCGGACGAAGACATTCTGCTGAAGATCGGCGAGGCGGGTGTGGTCGTCATCTCGGCCAGTGGTGAACCCGATGAGGTGCGTTCCGCGCTGGCCGGGGCGGCCGTGCAGGCGCTGGATCAGGCCTTTCAGAACGGTGCAGTAATTCTTGCCGAGGGCGCGGCCGCCCAGTCCATGGGCGCGTGGCTGCTGGGCGACGGCTTCACGCCCGATGGTTTCGCCTGGCTGGAGGACGCTGTCATCGAAATAGGCCCACCTCCCGTAGGCGGCGATGCGCTGGCGGTGCTGGAATCACACCCCGAGGGGTTGGCAATGGCCCTGGCCGATGACGCCGCGGTGGCTTTCGGCCCAGATGGACAAGTCGAGTTATGGGGTTCGCGCCGCGTCGCGGTTACGCTTGGCGCTGCGTGCGGAGGGTATTAACGATGCCTGCGACCGTTCTGATCGGTGCCCAGTGGGGCGATGAAGGCAAGGGGCGGGTCGCCGACTGGCTGGCATCACAATCAAGTGTCGTGGCGCGTTATGCCGGTGGTGATAACGCAGGCCATACCGTAGCGGTGGGCGACAAGGTCTACAAGCTGCACTTGATCCCCTCCGGTATTGTGCGCGAGCGTGTCATTTGCGCGCTGGGAAACGGGCTGGTGATCAATCCGGTCAACCTCGTCCGCGAAATGGATGGCTTGATCGCGGCTGGCATCTCCATCACGCCTCAGCGCCTCGCCATCAGTGTGCGCGCCCATATCATCACACCCGCCCATATCGCGCTCGACCGTGCTGCCGAGACCGCGCGCGGGGCCGAGGCGATTGGCACCACCCTGCGCGGCATCGGCCCGGCCTACATGGACAAAACCGGGCGCACAGGCCTGCGGGCCGGCGAAATGCTCGATATTGAGGCCTTTGCCGAGTCGCTCACCCGCCACATCGAAAGCGCCAATGAACGGCTGATCCGCAAAGGTTTCGAGCCGGTAGCGGCCGGGCCAGCCGTAGCCGAATACGTGACGGCGGCCCACCGCCTGCGTCCCTATTTGACCGATGTCTCGGAACTACTGGACGAACAGTTGAAGGCCGGCGCGCGCGTGCTGTGCGAAGGCGCGCAGGGGACGCTGCTCGACATTGATCACGGCGATTATCCTTACGTGACCAGTTCATCGCCGACCGCCGGTGGGGCCTTAACCGGGCTGGGAATCGGGCCGCGTGTCGTGGATCGCGTAGTGGGCGTGGCCAAGTCCTACAGCACGCGGGTGGGTGGCGGGCCAATGCCGACCGAGCTTGCGGGTGAACTGGCGGACCGCCTGCGCGGCAGCGGCCAGCACTTCTGGGATGAGTTTGGCACAACAACCGGCCGCCCGCGCCGCTGTGGCTGGCTGGATATGGTGCAGTTACGCTATGCCGCCCGTGTCAATGGCTTCACCGAACTGGTGCTCACCAAGCTCGATATTCTGACGGGGTTTGACGCCATCCAGGTAGCGGTCGCTTATGACATTGACGGCCAGCGCCGGTCCACCCCGCCCAGCACGGTGCGTGAATTAGAGCGCGCCCAACCAATCTACGAGACGTTTACGGGTTGGCAGGAAGACGTGCAAAGTGCGCGCCAGCCAGATGGCCTGCCATCGGCGGCCCGCGCTTATGTCGAGGGCATCAGTGCGCTGGCTGGGCTTCCGCTCACGGCCGTCAGCGTCGGCCCTGAGCGCGACCAGTTGGTGGTATTTCCGGGCTGAATGGTGGACGAGCCGACCTATCTTTCCGGCACCGACCGCCCCGCGCCGCTGGCTCCCCGGCGCGTTGCGTCGCTCGTGCCCTGGGTCAGCGAGTCGCTGGCCGAACTGGCGCTGGCGGACCGCTTGGTTGCCGTGACCGATGATGCCGCCTTCCCCGAGGGCGGCTTTCCGTTTGCCGAACGAATCGGGCCATCCGTCCTTCCAGATATCGAACGCTTGCTGGAGCTTGGCCCCGATCTCGTCCTGCTCGGCCCGCAGCATTCGTCCGCGCGCCGGGCGCTGCAGGCCGCAGGTGTGCCCGTCTGGCTCGCCGCTCCGCATACGGTGCGCGAGGCGTTCAATGGCTTATGGGACTGGATGAATGCTTTCGAAGGGCCGCAGATGTCCGCCCGCGTTCGGGCTATCGAGTGGACGTGTGATTGGCTGGAACGGCTGGCCGAAACGCGGCCTGCTCCGGCCCGCGTGCTGGCGCTGCTCGACCGCACCAGCGGGGCGGCTGCTGCTGGCGGCTCATATGCCCACGACTTGCTGCGCGTGTGCGGCGGCGATGCGCTCTTCGGCGGCTTCGTGGCTGAGACGGTCGAACCCAGCGAACACGACGTCATCGCGCTTCAGCCAGAGGTGATTCTGCTCGCATCGGGCGGGCCGGTTGGCTTCACGGCCGGCGATGCTCCGGCGTTGGCGTCATTGGATACACCGGCCGGCCGCGCCGGGCGCGTGGTGCTGGTGGACTACACACTGCTGACGTGGCCGGGAACGCGAGTGGCGCGCGCCTTCGACGTGCTGCCCAATCTGCTTGATTTGAATGCACAGAATTGAGTGAACCGTCAAGGCTATCGCACCAACGTTCGGTCATTGCGCGGAGCCTTTCATCCCCCGGCCCTTCTCCCAAGCCGCTGTGTCTTCGCGCGGCGGGGAAAAAGGATGAATGGCGCGCGAAGCGGGCCAATTTCCCTCTCCCTGAGGGAGAGGGACTAAGGGTGAGGGCCACGCAGGTGGTTTGATGCGACAGCCCTGGATAACCCTGACAGGGCTGTTGCAAAGTCGGGCACGAAGCCTCAACAAGGTGGCTTCAGCCCCTTGCTTGAAGCGGCGGCGGGCTTACGGTGACTTACGAACTCGCGTCCATCCAGTCCACCATACTTTCGCCCCAAACACCCTACTCTGTCCTATGCTGCTGACTGTCCGCTTGCCTCACAGCGCATCCGTTGTCCGCAATTCTGTCCCGATGTCCCGTACATGGCTCCCTCAAGTGTCTGTCC
>JAEURB010000033.1 GCA_016788435.1 Anaerolineae bacterium
CGCTCCAGCCCAGCAGCAGCCCGCCGACCAGCGTGCCGCCCACCACCCAGGGAGCCCCCGCCAGCAGGCCCATTGCGAAGCCCTTGGCCACCGATGAGCGCCACCCATCGTTAGCGACGTAATGCTGGATGAGCGTGACCGCCAGGAACGCCATGCCGCCGATCAGGGCGATCAGGATTGGCTCGACCCACCAGCCGAAGAAGGAGAACAGCAGGCCGGTTTCAGGGATGCCCCACGCCGCATCGAGCACAATCGTCACCAGCGCGGCCAATGGATGCACCGGCGCGGCAGGGATCGGGCGCTGTTCAGCGGGCGGAGGAAGCTGCGGAGTCGTCATTGAGTAGGGTTTGATCGACAACCAGGGAGCCTGTCACTCATATTCGCCAAGCCAGCGGATGTTGGAGAATGCAGCGCGAACGCCGTTGAACAGGCGCTCGTCACCCGTCCAGAGCTCACAGTTCAGATATTCGGCAAGTGCGATGTATTGCGTGTCATACGCACGAGGCAATCGAAGTTCTTCTGCCAGTTCATAACCCCGGTTGATGAGATCCAGACTGACGTGAATCTTCATCTCAGTCATGAGCAAGCGGTCCTTGATTCGCCGGCCCTCTAACTCGGTTATGCGGCCAGAGTGTACGGCCTTCCGTACGACCGTGACGATCTCATACTGCAGGAGGGCTGGCCCGTGAAGGGTATGTCCCGAGCGAATAACCCTTGCAACCAATGCGCGCGCTTGCGGAGAGTAGAGTTCGACAAACGCGCTGGCAAGTAGCACATTACTGTCTATGACCAGGTCAGTCACGGTTCTTCGTCACGCGTTTCTTCGAGCAAATCGAGTACGCTGACGCCCGCGGGATTGCCGGTTCGTTGTGCAATCGCGGCTCGAATGTCTTCCAAATCGGCCAGCCACGCATCAATATCAAATGTGGTGCTCAAATCGTGGCTCAGAGCCTCTGCCACCCGCTGTTTGGCAGGCCTGTCCAGCAGGCGAATCTTGTCGAGGATTTCCTGTTCCAGCGCGCTCATACGATCCTCCGTTCGTGGAAGATTATACGACGAACGGTGCTGTCTGGTTGCAGGGAAGCCGAAGGGCGCAGATTGTCTGCGCCCCTCACTTTCTACTTACGCCTAATGTGAAATGAACTCGTGTTTGTTGAGAGGGATTGAGGTTTATTTTCGCCTGAGCCTAAAGGCATCAAGCTATAGCTGCGCCCGCTGAAGCAGGCTTAAAAGCCACGTTCACGGGTCGCAGCTGTAGCCCGACGGCTTCAGCCTCGGGCGTTTCCACGCCCTTCTTCCCCCAATCACACCTCATTCGCCCGTTCCTCAATTCACATTAGGCGTTACTTTCCACTTTCTACTTCTTCGGGAAGCGCGTCAGCACGACCGCCGGTTCCGGCACGGTGGCGCGGTCGCCGAGGCCCAATCCAGCCGGGCTGGCCGCCTTGGCCCGTGCCGAGCCGCAGAACACGGCCACCGCCGTCCCATCCGCCTGCGCGTCGTCGCTGAGATACGCTTGCCCCAACTGGTAGCCTTCGCTGTCGAGGCTGCACGACGTCACAACGCCCACCACGCGGCCGCGCCCATCCACAATCGGGTCGCCGGGGTGCGGGGGACGCGAACCCTTGTTGACCAGCCGGAAGCGCGTCACTTCGGCCTCGCGCTGGCGCTCGTGGGCGATGAAAGCGGCCTTGCCCACGAAGAACGGCTTTTGCAGCTTCACATACGCGCCAAAGCCCGCATCGGCCGGATTGAGATTGAGGTCGCCCGCCAGTTCGTGTCCGTAAAGCGGCAGGCCCGCCTCGGTACGCAGGCTGTCGCGGGCGGCCAGACCAGCCGGAACTGCCCCGCCAGCGATCAGGGCACGGGCCAGCCCATCGGCCTTGCCGGGATGCACGAACAGTTCGAAGGCCGTGCGCTCGCCGGTGTAGCCCGTGCGCGTCACGATCAGGTCAAAGCCGCCGAGCACCACCTGAGCTACGCCCGCCCACGACAAGCCGCTGATCGCCTTCAGGTCGGCCTCGCTGCCGCCGAGCGCCAGCAGGATCGCCCTGCTCTGCGGGCCTTGCAGCGCCAGATCTACCCGCCGGTCTGCCCCCGATGCTTCGGCGCGTAAGTCGCGCAACACCACCTCGTCGGCCAGCCCCAGCGCGCGCGCTGGGTGCGCCGGGTCAATCTGCACCTCACCAGCCAGCACAGCGTTGAGCCATGCCCAGTCCTTGTCGTTGTTCGAGGCATTCACCACCACCAGATAACGCTCCGCCGCCAGCCGGTAGATCATCAGGTCGTCAAGCGGAATGCCATCCACACCAAGCAGGAAGGTGTAGTGCGAGTTACCAACCGCCAGGCCGTAGACATCGTTGGTGGCCACCGTGTCGAGGAAGACCGCCGCCGCCGGGCCGCTGACTTCGAAAGCGCCCATGTGCGCCACATCAAACAGTCCGGCGCGCTGGCGCACGGCCATATGCTCCTCGCTGACCGACGAGTACCACAGCGGCATGTCGTAACCGGCGAAGGGAGCCATTTTTGCGCCCAGTTCCTTGTGCAGCGCGTGCAGTGGCGTCTGTTTCAGCGTGCCGTCTTCCGCTTCCGTCCACTGGAAGACAGGTTTGGCTGCGCCGCGCGGGCCGGTGTAGTGCGCCCCGTTCTGGCCGATGAAATATGCTTTGCCAGCGTAGGTGGCCGCGCTGGTGGCGAGGTGTAGTTCGCGGGCCGGGCCAACAATCTGCACATCCACCGGGCCGGGAATCTTGGCGTAGGGGTCTTCGTGGTCGAACAGCACGAAGCCGTCTGAGAGCGCGCGCAGCCAATGAGCGACGCGCGCGCCGTGCGTTACGTGCAGCTTATAACGGCCGTCGGCGTCGCGTTCGAGCGTGCCTTCGCCCATCACCGTGCCCTCGGGCGTGAGGACAGCAGTGGGCTGCCATTCGCCGGGTAGCAGCGCCAGCACATCGCTGGTGAGCGCAGCGTTGAGGAACGTGGCCGGGCTGGCCTCGCTGATGCGGCGGATGTGCAGCGTCAGCGCCGCCGGGTCATCGCCCTGCAGCCGGTAGATGTGCGGGTAGTCCACCGGCCCGGCTTCCGTATCAATCCCCACGCGGGCGATCAGATCAGCCACGCCGTTCTTGACCGCCTGCAGCGCGTCGAAGCCGATTTTGGCGCGCGGTTCGCTGCGCTTCCGGCCGGTGTAGCTGAAGGGAATAGTAGCTTGCAGCGTATCGGCGATCAGCCCGGCCAGCGTATCAATCTCCGGCTCGCGGAAGCCGCGCTGCGTCACCCAGGGCGTGCCAAGCCGGATGCCCGATGAGCGCAGGGCGGCCGTATCGCCGGGAATCGTGTTCCGGTTGCATACCAGCCCGGCGAGGTCGAGGATGCGGGCGGCCATATCGCCGCTCAATGGCGTGCCATCCGGCCCGGTGATCGGCCGGCAGTCCACCAGCAGCAGGTGGGTATCGGTGCCGCCATAGGCCACGCGCAGGCCACGCGCGGTCAGCCCTTCGGCCAGACGGGCGGCATTCTTCACCGTCTGCTGCTGCAGTTCGCGGAATTGTTCGGTAGCCGCCAGCCGCAGCGCCACCGCCATCGCAGCCATCGTGTTGACGTGCGGGCCGCCCTGTTCGCCGGGGAAGACCGCGCGATCCACCTTGCCGGCCACATCCGCGCGGTGGGTGATGATGATTGCGCCGCGCGGCCCGGCCAGCGTTTTGTGGGTGGTGAAGCTCACCACATCGGCGATGCCGACGGGTGACGGATAGACACCGGCGATGATCAGGCCGGCCACGTGCGCCACGTCCGCCATCAGGTATGCGCCCACCTCGTCGGCGATGGCGCGGAAGGCCGCCCAATCCGGCGCATACGGATAGCTGGTGTAGCCGGCGATGATCAGCCGCGGGCGGTGTTCGAGCGCGATCTCGCGGATGCGCGCATAGTCGAGCCGTTCCGTGGCCGGGTCCACGCCGTACGGAATGGCCTTGTACTGCTTGCCGCTGCGCGCCACCGGGCTTCCATGTGTAAGGTGGCCGCCCTGCAGAAGGTCCATGCCCATAAACGTATCGCCCACCGTAAGCAGGCCGCTGAAAATGGCGCTGTTGGCCGGCGCGCCAGACAGCGGTTGCACGTTGACGAACAGCTTTTCGGCCGGGTAGCGCGGCGTGGCGAAGACCTCGGCGGCGCGGCGGCGGGCCAGCGCCTCGACGACGTCGGCGTATTCCGTGCCCTTGTAGTAGCGCTTGTCGGCGAAGCGGCGGAATTCGGGCAGGCGCGCGCCGTAATCGAGAATCTCCGCCTGAGTCATCGTCCGCGTTTCGTCGAGCGGGTAGCCCTCGGCATAGATATTGTGGAACGAGGCGGTCAGCGCCTCGCGCACGGCCTGCGGTACGGTGCTTTCCGAAGGAATCAGGATCAGGTGCTGTTCCTGGCGCGCTGTTTCCAGCCGCACCAGCTCGGTCACATCGGGATCGATCTCATCCAGCGGCCCACGAAAGAGAAAATCGCCGGTCATCGGTTCAAATCCTGTTCGCGTGAAGGTGTGCAAGAGTGCCTCGGATTGTAGCGCAGGAGGTCACGAGCGGCGAACCAGAGTGGCCACTGGCAACCAGATTGTGCAGAATATCCATGCGAATAGCCCTTCTGTTTGTGCAGTTCATATCAACTTGGCAAGTGCTCACTGTTTTGCAGGCGCCAATCCGCTACACTTGGAGGCAGGTGAGAGGTTGGGGCTATGCGCTGTCAGCAGCCTCAGTTCCGGATAACGTTCGACCCCAAAACAGGAGCTTCGCAATCATGGTGGTAGCTTATGGCGCCCCCGCGCAGCAGGATGTGGGCAACGCTTATGAAACCGCGCTGGCTCAATTTGACCGTGCCGTCTCCTATCTGAACCTCTCGGAAGGCGTGGCAGAGTTCCTGCGCCATCCCCGCCGCGAGTTCACGGTCAATTTCCCCGTCCGGCGTGATGATGGCCGGGTCGAGATGTTCACCGGCTACCGCGTGCATCACAACACGATCCTTGGCCCGTCGAAGGGCGGCATCCGCTACAGCCTGCACGTCAATATGGACGAGGTGCGCGCGCTGGCCATGTGGATGACGTGGAAGTGTTCGCTGGCCGGCATCCCCTATGGCGGCGCGAAAGGCGGCGTCGTGGTGGACCCGAAGTCACTCAGCCCGCGCGAGACCGAAGCCCTCACCCGCCGTTACGCGGCCGAGCTGATCCCGCTCATCAGCCCGCACTCCGATATCCCGGCCCCGGATATGGGCACTAACGCCCAAACCATGGCCTGGATCATGGACACCTACAGCATGACGGTCGGTTATTCAGTACCGGCCATCGTCACCGGCAAGCCGATTAACATCGGCGGCAGCCAGGGCCGTAACGAAGCAACCGGCCGTGGCGTGGTCATCTGCATGGTTGAGGCGCTCAAGCGCTGGCCCAATATGCGTCCGGAAACGACCCGCGTGGCAGTCCAGGGCTTCGGTAACGTCGGCTCGAATGCCGCCGCCCACGCCTACGAGCTTGGCTTCAAGGTCGTCGCCGTCAGCGATATCAGCGGCGGTCTGTACAACGAGAAGGGTCTCGATGTTTCCGCCCTGCGCGCCTACGCGGCCGAACATGGTGACCTGACCGGCTGCAAGATGGGCGACCGCTTCACCAACACCGACCTGATCACCTGCGATTGCGACGTGCTCCTGCCGTCCGCGATGGAAGGCCAGATCACCGGGCGCAACGCCGGGCAGGTCAAGGCCCGCCTGATCGTCGAGGGCGCGAATGGCCCGACGACGCCCGATGCCGACGACATCCTCAACGACCGGGGCATCACCCTGGTGCCCGACATTCTGGCCAACGCCGGCGGCGTCGTCGTGTCCTACTTCGAGTGGGTGCAGGACCTGCAGGCGTTCTTCTGGGATGAGGACGAGGTGTTCCGCCAACTCCAGCGCGCCATGAAGCGCAGCTACTACGCCACCGAGGCCACCGCCGAGGAGTACGGCGTGGACATGCGCACGGCGGCGCAAATCCAGGGGATCAAGCGCGTGGCTGATGGGCTGGCGACGCGCGGCTTTTACCCGTGAAATAGAGTTCAGGAAAAAGTCTTTGCAGCAAGCGAGGCGGGCCGACGGGTCCGCCTCGTCCCTTTCTATGGAGGTCCATCACCCAGCATAGCTCTCCCAGCTGTTTTTCGCCTCGAAGCCGAGCACGCGCCCCGCCTTGGCGCTCGAAAGGATGCCCGCCCGTCCCTCCAGCGGCGCGCGGATTTCGGCGTGCGGATAGTGCAGGCGCAGCAATTCGCGGGTGGGCGCTGCCATGAACGTGTCGGGTGCGGCGATGAAACAGGCCTCGTGGCCGCTGATCGGCGCTTCGAGCGCCAATCGGCAGGCTTCGGCCACATCGCGCGTGTCAATGTAGCTCCACAGATTGGCGGCGGCGCTCGCTGAACCCGCGTCATCCTGCAGCGGCACAATGTCTCGGCGGAACGACTCGGGGGTGTGAATCCACGGCATGCGCAGGCTGACGGCCGTCAGTTTGCCGCGCCGCACCAGGCCGTCAATCAGCTCCTCGCCCAGCAGCTTCGTCAGGCCATAGGCATCCTGCGGCAGCCGGGGGTGCGCCTCGTCCACCGGCACGTAGGCGGGCGACAGCGGCTGCTCGAAGAATGGGAAGCCGAGCACCGATACGCTTGAGCCGTAAACCAGGCGGCCGATGCCGAGCGCCGCCATCGCTTCCAGCACATTCACCATCGCCAGCAGGTTGGTGCGATAGACCACATCCGGCGTGTGGTACAGCGGTCGCGGGATGGCGGCCAGATGCACGACGGTATCGGCCCCGGCCAGTGCGCCAAATACTTGCCCCTGATCCTCCAGATTGACCAGCTTGTAGGGGGCGCTCCCCGGCGGCGGCACGCGGTCCACGACCGTCACCTCATGCCCTGCCGCCTGCAAATGCTGCACGACCGGCCATCCGGTATGCCCACTGCCGCCCGTCACCACAATCCGCGCCATAGCATCCTCCTCCTGCGTTCGCCCCAATTGAACCGCTTGCGCACGCCCTTCGCCAGCCCACCGCGATTACCCAATTCCACAATTCGCAGGCACAATCAAGGAGATGAGCGTTCAAGGTCACGCCTGATATGAAGCGGGAAGCGAGCAAGCGAGGTCTGATTGAGGGAAGAAGTGCCTGGTATCGCCCGACGTTAAAGCAGGCTCAAAAGCCCCGTTCACGGGGCGCAGCTTCAGCCTGACTCCTTTAGGCTCAGGCGGCGACAAATCCCATCTTCTCTCAGCGCTCGCGTGTTGATTTCACGTAAGGCGCAACTTTCTACGTTCTACTTTGTGCTTCTTTCAACTTTCAGCTTTCAACTTCTCCGACTACGAGCCGCGCATGACCCTCAAATCTCCCTTCAACCTGAGCCTGGGCAGTAGGCCCCCCGCCCATACGCCGTTCCAACTGGCCCTCGATGCCGCCCGGCTGGCACGCGCCGGTGAGGCCTTTGATACGGCGCTCGCCGCGCTCGACCGCGCCCGCGAGCTGGCTGCCAACGAACAGCAGCGCGCTCAGACGGACGAACTGCGCGCCGAAACGCTGATTGAAGCTGGGCGGCCGGACGAGGCCGTGCCGATGGTGGCCCGCCTGCTGAAGAATGCGCCCGGCGTGCAGCGCCCTTATGCAAGGATCGAATCCGGCCTGCTGGCGGTGGCTCGCGGCCAGCGCGAGGCGGCCCTCACTGCGTTCGACGAAGCGCAGGATGCCGCCCGTGCCGGCGGGTACTCCAGCGCCGAAGCGCGCGCCGCCTGCCACCGCGCCGATCTTCACCTGAGCGACGGCAACGCCTCGTATGCGGCCCATGTGCTGCGCGAGTTTCTGCCGCGCCTGACCAACCCCGGCGATATGGACTGGAGCCCGTATTTCGTCGGGCGGCTGGGGCAGGCGCTAGTCGCCAGCGGTGAGGAAGTCGAGGGCCACCAGCTCATCGCGCGCGGGCTCGAACTGGCCGAAGTCGCCGGCAGCCGCCGCTGCCGCCGGATGTGGTCACTGGCGCTCGGTGATCTGGCGGTACACGGCCACCGCTATGACGATGCGCGCCCGTTGCTCGAAAAGGCGCTCACCCTGATGACGGCCCGCCCGCCCGCCGAAGTTTTCCACACCCGCCGCCTGCTGGCCGAAACCTGTCTGGCGCTGCGCGACGACGCGGCCGCTCTGAACTACGCCGAATCCGCGCTGGCCGCCGCCGAAGAATCCGGCGATGCTGTGAAAATTGCCCAGGCGCGCGGCATGCTCGGCATCGTCCTGCGTGCGCAGGGCCGGGCTGAAGAAGCCGTGCCTCATCTGCAGGCGGCCGTCCACGCCAATGGCACGCCGGAAGTCCGCCGGGCGCTGGCGGCGGCGCTGACGGTTTCCGAACAGCACGCCGAAGCGCTGGCGCTGTTCGAAACGGCCGCCCATACCGCCCCGGAAGGTTCGCTGGAGCAGGCCGAAGCCCGCCGCGACCTCGGCCTCTATCACTTTCAGCGCCGCATGTACGCCGAAGCACTGGCCGTATGGATGCCGGCGGTCAGCACGCTCGCGCTGAATCAGCAATACGCGGCGGCGGCCCGCTTATACGTGGATATAGCCGGCGCGCGCCGTGGGTTAGGGCAGTTAACGCGCAGCTATAAGGATGTTGACCAGGCGCTGACCCTGCTCAGTCATGTGCCATCCAGTGACGACGAAACGCGCGGCGTGGTGCTGGCCAACGCAGCCACCGCCAGCGCCGAGCAAGGCGATGTCGAGACTGCCGACGCCTTCTTCAACGAATCGGTCGTCATCGCGCAGAAATTGGGCGACGCCATGGCCGAAAGCACGCGCAGCGGCAACTACGGCTGGTTTCTGACCCAGATCGGGCGGCCACGGCGGGCGATGGCCAACCTTGAACTCGCGCTGCGCATCAGCGCCCGGCTGGGCCTGCGCCTGCAGCAGGTGGTGCAAACCGATAACCTGGGCCTCGCCTACGACGCGGTGGCCGACTACTCGGCGGCGTTAACCCATCATCGCTCGGCGCTGGCCCTGCTGGATGACCTCGATGAGCCGTACTGGAAGGCCTCGGCGCAGGTTAATCTGGCGGGCACGCTGGTGGCCACCAACGCACCGGATGAGGCGGAGATTCTGCTCGATGAAGCATTGGCTTATGCGCGGTCGCAGCCGTTCGCAGAGCTGCTGGTGCGCGCTCTGATCGGCCAGTGCGCCCTGCGCGAACGGCAAAATCGCGCCGCCGATGCGCCCGCCGAAGAGGCGGTGGCGCTGGCCCGCCGCCACGAGTTGCGCCGCCTGCTGGCCGATGCGCTCACCGCCCGCAGCCAGCGCGACGCCGCCCTCGGTCAGCCAGACGCCGCCCGCGCCGCCTGGGATGAGGCAGTTCGCATTTATGGCGCGCTCAAGATGCCACAGGCCCGCCTTCATCCCGGCTGGCTGGCCGTGAAGCCAGGGTAGATGGCAGCAGGCCACCCACGCCAGGGCGCGAAGATTATCCTTCGCGCCCTTTGTGTCTTTGTGCCTTCGTGATTCTCTTCTAGTCCGCCGCCTCGACCGTGAACTGGCTGCCCGCGCCCCGGCCATACACTTCGGGGAAGTAGAACTCCTGGCCAGTCGGCGGTATCACATTGTAGGTGCCTTCCAGCCCCGCCCGCAGCGTATAAACGAATTCATACGTTCCGGCCGGCAGATAGCTGGCGTACAGCACCACCTTCTCATCGCGGAACTCGGTGCGGCTGAACCACCACCAGCCCCAGCCCTGGCTCAACGGATTCTGCCGGTTTAGTTCCGGCTGCGTGCCAATTTGCTGGCTGGTGTTCAGGTTCGGGTCTACGGCTTCAGCCCCCGCCGGGATCGGGTCTTCGATGACGACATAGTTCAGGTCGTTGGGCGCGATGATGGTCAGATGCACCTGCACCGTATCGCCCACCTGCGCCGAGGTGACCGGCGTCTCGCTGTCCGGCATCGTATAGCGCCGTTCGAGGATCAGGCCCTGATTGACCGGCTCCACATCAGCCACCGGCAGATAGACGTTCAGGTGCGCCGCGTAGTACAGGTTGCCCGGCCCCTCGCCGCGTGAAATGACGAGCTGGTTAATTTCGTCCGCCAGCAGGTCACTCACCGCCACGCTCAGGCTGGTCGTTTCCTTCACCGTCTCCGGCGTGGCCTGGCCTTCGGTCAGCATTTCGCCATTCAGCGCCGCGCTGTAGGTGTAGTCCGCGTTCAGTTCGCCGGTCTGCACCATCCAGTCGGTCAGCGCCATCACCGACCACGCCGTTTCCTGCGTCGTCTCCCAGCCGTCGCCCTGGCGCGCGCTCACCAGCCAGCGCACCACGTTGGGCAGCAGGCCGTTTTCCGGGTCAATTTGCAGGAAGGCTTCGAGCGCCAGCGCCGTCGAACGGGTGTCCGTATTCCAGTTGGCCGTGTCGTTGAACGACTCGCTCCAGTGCGCGCCGGTCGCGCTCAGGGCGGCGTTGTTCGCCAAATCCGAGAGCAGCGTTTCAGCGCGGGCATCGGCCGGGTCAATCAGATTGAGCGTCATCGCCAGCAGCGCCTGCCCGTAGTTCGAGAGCCGCGTTCGCAGTTCGTAAAGCGACGACGTGCGCGCCACGTTCGGCTCGCCCGAATAGGCCAGCGCGTAGAGCAGGAAGGCCTGCCGGTTCAGGTCGCTGGTGGCTGTGCCGGTGCCCGTCGTCATCAGGCGGCCCTGCACGAAGCGCTGCGCCCCGCTGATCATCGTTGGCTCAACCGCGAAGCCCTGCGCCTGCGCTTCCGCCAGGCCGATCAGCGAATAGGCGGTCACCAGCGGGTTACTGGCGTCGTTGACGAACCAGCCCCAGCCACCGTCCACATGCTGTTCCGCGGCCAGCTTCTGCAGCGCCTGATTGACCGCGAATTCGAGGCTGCGCGTCATCGCCGGGTCGGTCAGGTCAAGCGCGTCGAGGGCGCGGTAGGTCATGATGTTCGGCAGGAAGCGGCTGATCGTTTGCTCGATGCACTGGTGCGGGAAGTTGCGCAGTACCTCCAGCGCGTCGAGCGTGGTGGCGGCCAGCGACGGCTGCAAACTCACGTCCAGCGATCCGCCCGAAATCGTATCCACGTTCGGCGGCAGAGTGACGGCTTCCGTGATGCTGCCCGCCTCCTCCAGAATGCCGGACGTGCCGGTCGTTTCCGGCGCGCTGTAGCGCAGGATCGGGATTAGCCGTCCGTCGCCCTGGCCGAGCGGCGGCTTGCTGGCGTCGGTGTACGCGCCGTTGTCCGCACTGGCGTAAAACGTCAGGTCAGCGGCGGCGGCATCCCCGGCTGTCACCGGCCAGTTAACGCGAACGCGCGCGCCAGCCGGCACGACGACCGTCTGCACCGCCTCCGTGCCCTCAGCGACCGTCACGCCTTCGGCTTCGATGCCGACTTCGACGGTCAGGTCATCGCCCGTGTTGTTATTGACAATCGCGCCCAGAACCGCCTCGTCACCCACAACGAAGAAGCGCGGCGTGACCGGGCGCACCAGCACCGGCTTGGTGCTCAGCAGGTCGAAGGTGGTCTGGCCAACCAGCGTGCCATCGTCTTCACCGCTGGTCACCGCACGGGCATCCAGCCGCCACGTCGTCAGATTGTCGGGCAGCGTCACCGCGAACTGCACTTCGCCGTTGGCATCCGTCACCAGCGCCGGGCTCCACAGCGGCGTATCCACGAACTCCTGGCGGATGTCGAAAATGCCGCCCTCACCGAAACCGCCGCCGCCGCCCTTGATGGTGTCAATAACGGTCTGCGTCAGCATGTCCACGTTGATCGTCAGCGGCGTCGAGGTGAGCACGCTCAGCGGAATTGTGCCGTAGTAGAAGTCGAGCAGCGCCATGCTGTTCGGGTCGGCGATGGTCAGCACAGCCAGGTCAGTCAGGCTGACGCCGATTTCAGCCGAAAGCGGGTTGCCCGCGTAATCGGTGGCGCGAATGGTGTAGTGGACGGTATCGCCCGGCCCGGCCTGTTCGACGTCAGTCGAAACGTCGAGCGTGATCAGCTTGCGCGTGTTCTCGACGTTGAGTTGCACCAGCCCCATGCGGAAGGCGGCGACCGGGTTGTTCTCATCCACGCCATGCACGATCATCGCGCTGACGTAGACGGTGGGCGCGTAGTCTTCCGTAATCGGCAGCTCGTAGACCAGCGAATTGCTCTCCATCGTCACGCGCTCGGTCGTCAGCACGCCGCCGCGCTCGACGGTGATCAGCGCTTCCGACGCACCCTGGAACGGCGACGTGATCAGGATTTCCGCCGTGTCGCCGATCTGGTAGTCGCGCTTGTCGGTGACGAGGTCAATGCGGTTGCTGTTCTGCTGCCGCCACGGCACGTATTCCGGCCCGGCCACCCACACCTGATCGGCGGCGATGATGGCGTTTCCGGCCTCATCGGTGGCGGTGGCGCGCAGCTTGTAGACGCCGCCGGCTTCGGGTGTGAAGCTGAACTGCGCCTTGCCGTCCGCCCCGGTCGTCGCTTCGCCGGTTGTCACCGGGATTTCCTCGACTTCCCACGTCCAGACGGTGCGGCCGGATTCGTCCTGCTCCTGCACGCTCGACCAGCGGCGCTCGACAACTTCGACCTGCAGCGGCAGATCGGCTATCGACTGGCTTTCCCAGTCCACCGCGATCAGGTCGAAGGTCGTTTCGCTGCCGGCTGTCGCCACATACTCCGTCGGGCGAACGCCGACGTAGAACAGACCCTTATGGCCGATGACATCGGCGCGGCCCGAAACGGCCTGGCCGCTCTCGTCGCTCACCGTCGCCTCGATGGTGAACGTCACGCTCTGGGTCACATCTTCCAGCGTGGCGGGGAACTCGATCACGGCGCGGCCGTCCTGGTCGAGCGTGACAGTTCCGCTGGTCACGTTGGCCGAGCCGATGTAGTAGAACTCGCTCGATACGTCGTAGAGTTAGGTGTCGCAGAAACTGTAGTATCCCGGCCCGTCATAGTTGAAAGAGTATGGTGTGGCTATGACTTTGTAATCCACCTT
>JAEURB010000043.1 GCA_016788435.1 Anaerolineae bacterium
TCGCCACGTCCAGCACGAGGACCACGACGACGGCCATCTGCGCCCACTTCATCCATTCGTTCAGCCACGCGCCGAACGAAGCCGCCGCGAAGATGTTAAGGGCTGCCTTGACGACGAACGGCAGCAGCGCAAATAGCACCGGTGAAAGTGGAAGCGGCAGGAGCGCCCGCCGCCGGGTGAGGCGGTAAAGCAGCCACGTGCCGAGCGTGACCGCGAATCCAAGCTGGCCGAAGTCGAGCGGCATCTGGCCGGGCGCTTCGGTGGCCACCAGCGCGCGCAGCGGAGCCAGCACGAGCAATGCCGCCAGCGGGGCAAGTGGGGTGATGAACGGCGTGAGTGCCAGCGCCGCCAGCGCCAGCACAGCCAGCCCGATAGCTGGAGGCAGCATCGCCAGCCCCAGGCCAGCAACTATACCTGCGCCCAGCCAGAGGCTACTGGCTCGAAGGCCAGGCCAGGCTCGTGGCGCGGCAAAGCGGGTGGCTGTGGTCAAAGCACGCTGCGGAAATAGGCGATAGTGCGCTCCAGCCCGTCACGCAGCGGTACGACCGGCTGCCAGCCGAGTACCGTCCGGGCGCGGGTGGAATCCGGGCGGCGCGTTTGCGGGTCGCCCTTGATACGCTCATCACGGCGGAAGGTGATTCCAGCAGTGTTGCCCGTCAGGTCGTTGACCAGCCGCGCAAACTCAGCCACGGAAAGCTCGTCCTGCGTGCCGATATTGACCGGGTCGGAGAAGTCCGAGTGAAGCAGGCGGTAAATGCCCTCAACCAGATCGCTGGCGTACTGGAAGCTGCGCGTTTGTGCGCCGTCGCCATAAACGGTAAGCGGTTCGCCGCGCAGGGCCTGCCCGATGAAGTTCGGCACGACGCGCCCATCGTCCAGGCGCATACGCGGGCCGTAGGTGTTGAAGATGCGAACAATCCGCGTATCCACGCCGTGAAAGCGATGATAGGCCATCGTCATCGCTTCAGCATACCTTTTGGCTTCGTCATACACGCCGCGCGGTCCGACGGCGTCCACGTTGCCGTTGTAATCCTCGCGCTGCGGGTGCTCCAGCGGGTCGCCATAAACCTCCGACGTAGAAGCCAGCAGGAAGCGTGCGCCCTTCGCGCGGGCCAGCCCAAGCGTGTTGTGCGTGCCGAGGGCGCCCACTTTGAGTGTTTGAATCGGCAGTTTCAGATAGTCAATCGGGCTGGCGGGTGAGGCGAAATGCAGCACGGCATCGAGGGGCTCAGCGATGTAAATGTACTGCGTTACGTCGTGCCTGATGAAACGGAAGTCCGGGCTTCCGGCCAGGTGCGCAATATTGCGTGTGTTGCCGGTGAGCAGGTTGTCCATGCCGATGACGCTGTGCCCTTCCGCCAGAAAGCGGTCGCACAGGTGTGATCCGAGAAAGCCAGCCGCGCCGGTAATCAGGACTCGCACAGGCTATTTCCCCTTCGCAAAGCGCTACGCAGGCTGAGTGTATCACAGCGTGTCCGGCGGTGGCACGGGCGCTTCCTCTGTGTCCTTCGGCTCTATGGGCAGGCTTGCCGGGATAGCCAGCAGCAGCATGAAGACGATGGCGAGGTCGTTGACGAACACGCTGTTGTCCACCATGCCGTGAACCGTCAGCCCGATCATGCTGCCCATCGCGCCGATGATCAGCGCGCGGCGAACGGAAACGGCGCGATTTGCATGCCGCCAAATGCGGAACGAGCGCACCCAGAAGGCGGCCTGCACGGCCAGCACAAGCAGCGCCCCCAGCAAGCCGAGGCGAAGCCAGAAGTCGAGCACGAAGTTATGCGGATGCGAGAGGTCAGGCTCCTGCCAGGCGTCGGGCGCGATGTATTGCCCGCGATACTGATACAGAAACTGGTCGAGGCCGATCCCCGTCACAGGATGGTCGGCGATCATCTGAACGGCGCTCTGCCACACGCGCACGCGGAAAAATGACGTGCCGGAACTGAGATCTGCCAGCCGGGCGAAACGCTCTGACTGCAGCGCCACGGCGAGCGCGCCGCCCAGCAGCACGGCCAACGCCGCCAATGCTAGAAAGCCGCGCTTGCCGTACTGCAGCACGAGCACTAGCGCGACGGCGGCGGGTACGCCCAGAAACAGTGCGCCGGCGCTGAGCGTCAGCGCCAGCGCGCCCGTCATAGTCAGCGCCGCCAGGCCTCCAAAAAGCCGCCTGCGCCGGTCGAAGGGGATGAGGGTCATGACTAACGCGAAGGGCAGGGCGCGTTCGAGGAAGAGTGCCGCGTTGTTAGGGGAACCGTACACGCTGGCCAGCCGCAGCGATCCGCCTTCAGCAACAACGACCGATGCGCCGGCCACGAATTGAAGCAGCCCGATAACTGCGACGGTCAGCCCGGCCGCCATCAGCGTATCAGCGAGTCGCAGCAGCAGGCCGCTTTGCCGGGCGGTGGCGCGCAGGATGAGGTAGAAAAGCGCCGGTTCGATGAACAGCACGCGCACCTCGGTGCTGGCCGGGCCGCGCTCTGCCGACCAGATGAGCGCCAGTCCACCCAACACGAGGTAGGCGGTGACCAATGCGTCAAGCCAGGTGGCCTGAGCCAGCACGCCCGTGATTCCGCGCCCCGGAAACTCGCTCGATGCAACTTGCCGCCCGCGCGCCCACTCCACAAACCGCCGCAGCAGCCATGCCGCCACCAGCAGCAGCAGCAGCAGTTCCGCCATCGGGAAGGCAAAGCGATATAGCTCAACTGGGAACAGGTAGAAAGGCGTGAAGAATACAGTCAGCATCAGGCCGATATCGGGCCGGTGATAGAAGATGATGAACAGCGCCAGCGCGCCCGCTGCGGCAAGCAGCAGGGGCGGCGAAAGATACACAACGAGCGCCGCGCCCGCTGCTAGTCCTAGAGCCGCCGGTTCGCGCCGCAGCAGGTCTGGAACAAGCCCGCCGAAGCTGAGCAGCATTCCCATCAGCAGCGCCAGTGCAGCGACGGCGCTCAGGACGTACTGGCCCGCCACGCCTAAACCGCGCCAGATGCGGCCCGTAAGCTGGCCGAATGCGCCCCAATCCAATCGCCAGCCGCTAACGAGCGTGGCGCCCAGCGCGACCACGCTTGTCCCCAGCGCGATGGCGATAGTCTGGGCGAAGGGGTCGGCCAGATTGCCTGAACTAACCGCGTAGCCAGCCAGCGCCCACCTTTCCCAGCCCCGGTCGGCGATGATCCGCAGGACATGCTCTCCGGGGGCGAGGCCAGTAGCGACCGTCGTCAGGCCAATGGTGGGCTGCCGTGTGTCGCTGGTCAGGATAACGTACGAATTGCCGCCGCCATCCACCGGTAGCGCATTGGCAGGTTCGCCATCCACCTCCACAAACAGATACGCCACGAAGTCGTCCTGGCGAAGCTGGAGGGCCACGTCCCGTCCCTCGAAGCGAAAAAGCGCCTGGCTATCCTGGCGGTCACCGATATCCGCGCCGAGCGGGCCGAAGCGCCATGCGCCGCTGTAGGCTGCGTAAGGATTATCCGGCGCATATAGCCCGTTTCCCGCAGCCTCGGGACTAGGCCGCGCGGCCAGTGCATTGAACAGCGGGGTGGCCTCGCCGGCGGCATTGCGTACAGCGAAGCCCCATTGCGGGTCGCTGTCCGGTGCATCGGGTTGCCAGGTGTAAAGCGCCATGCCGGTCAGCCACGGCCACTCTCGTTCCGCTCTGTCGAGCGCGCCAATCGTATAGGTGGCCTGCTGGTCGCTGTTGACAGCACCCCAGATCGAGGGTTCACCCACCCAGTCACCGGGTAGGCTGTTCCATCCCCATGCGCTGGCCCACAACGGCATCGTGTCCAGTCCGTGCTCGACCAGCGTTTCGCGCAATAGGATGATGCGCGAGAAGTTGAGTACATCCGGCGACACCGTGCGATCATCGGGCGGCCGCTCGAAGCCGAAGGGCTTGCCGGCAGCGGCATCCATATAACGCGCGCCGCCCAGGTCAAGCAGCTGATCCAGAAACAGTGCATCGCTCAGATTGTGCGGGCCGCTTTCCGTCGTCGGTGCGAGGCCAGCCGCCACAACCTGCGCGCGCGCATCGGCCCCGTGAATGGCGGGATACGCCGCAGCCAGCAGGGCGAGATATTCCACCGGCCGGGGTTCGAAGCCACCCCAGCCCGATTCGAGGTTGGGCTCATCCCAAATCTGGTAGAAGTCTACGATGCCGCCATAGCGTTCAGCGAAAACCCGAGCGAAACGGGCAAACGTGCCAGGTTCGGCGGGCGGGGCTGATGCCTGATCAGGGGCGGCCGCGTCAATCGCCCACGCGGGCGCGTCGTCCAGTACGGCGATCAGCCGCAGGTTGGGGCGCGCCGCGAATGGCTCGATGACGCGGTCCCAATCCTGCCAGTCGAATGTGCCGGATTCTGCTTCAACCGAAGCCCAGGGTACTGTCTGGCGTACCCAATTCGCGCCGGCCTCCTCGATCAAATCGAGCGTCTGCGCGAGTTCGTCGCCTTCGTATAGTCGCAGGTCGGCATTGACGCCGAACTTCGGTTCCCAATCGGGCAGGGCATCGCTTCGCGTGGCATCGGCATAGCCGCGCAGGCTGAATGCAGCGGTAGCCGCCGTCGCAGCAGCTATCCCGGCCGATAGCGCCAGCGCGAGCAGGGCGGCCGCGAAGATGAGCAGGTCGCGGCGCATACGTTAGTTCGTCCAGATCGGGTTCGAGGCGGCGCCATCCAGCGTAAGTTGATGGGCAATTCCGGACGAAACATCCACCGACCACAGATTGCCCTGATAGATAAAGGCCAGGTCCGAGCCATCCGCGCTCCAAACCGGTTCGGCGCTGGCGTTCAGGCCGGATTGTCCGGGCGGCGGGAAAACGGCACGCGCATTGCTTCCGTCGCGGTCGGCCACCATCAGGTCGTATTCCGCGCCCTGATTGATGCTGTTAGCGAGGTTGCGCGCGCGCAGATACGCGATTCGCCAGGTTTGTTCGCCGGTCGCTGGGTCAATGAAGGCTGGCGACCAGGCAGGCTGCGACCAGATGCCGGTGTTGCGGGCGAGATTGGCGTTGAATGAACCATCCACATCCGCGACGGTGACGTGAAAGACCGGGCTGGTTTGCGGCGGTTCGTTACCGATTGGTTCCCCGTGCACCGTCGTCAGGATGATCCGTTCATCCGGGTCGTACGACACGGTAGCGCGCCATGACCACGACTGGCGTGTTTCGAAGACGGGGTAACTGAGCAGCGTGTCGAACTCGCCCGTCGCCTGGTCCACAAATCCCATCGAGTCGGCGCGCACCCAGGCCAGTAAACTGCCGCTTGGCGACCATATGCAGTCGGTGCCCCACCAACTGTAAAGTCCGGCCGATGTAGGGGGTACGAGGGGGTTGACCGAAAGCGCCTGCCCGCTGCGTGGGTCAATGGTCATGATAAAGAGGTCGTTGTTTGCGCGCCAGCCGGGTGCAGCCGCCGCTTTCTCCCCCGTCGTATAGCTGATGGTATCGGGCTGGCCCGGAACCCAGGCGGCCGACAGCACGTTCTGTGGCACCAGGGCGACCGGCGGGCTGTTGATCGTCGTGTCCTCGATCAGCCAAAGCTGGTTGAAGATCGCGCCCGCATCGTCCGGCATGCTGCGTGTGTAGAGCAGGCTCCGCCCGTCCGGCGAGAGGGCCAGCACGCGGCCGTCGGCATCGCCCGATTCCGTCAGCGGCCGTTTGCTCGTGCTGCTGCCGCGCATCGCCCACACGTTATTGTTGCTCAGGTAGGCCAGTGTTCCTCCCACCGTCACCGGGTCAAGTTCGCCCGACGGGCCAACATAAACAATCTCGTCCTGCGGTTCACGCAAAGGCACGCGGCTGATCGGCACGGGTTCCTGGCGCACATTGTCCACCAGCAGTACGCGGTAGCAGGTTTGTTCAATGCCGCTTTGGCCGGGTTGAGCGAGGCGCGTTTCACCAGGAGCGAGCGCTTCGTTCGGAATCGTGCGGCGCTCGAAAGCGATTTCCGTCTCCACGCATTCGTTCTCTTCACGCACGCGGGCGACCGTGATCCGCATGCCGTCTGCAATCTGGCTGTATTCGGGTGGGTTGACCTGATCGAGTGGCCCAAGCTCGATTTCCTGGCTCCGCAGAATCTCGCCGACGGTCACCGCGATGCGCTGCGGCAGGGCGATTTCCTTACCGTCTACGGCAAGCGTGATGACCATCTCAGGTGTTTGCGCGGTCTGGCAAGCGGCCAGCAAAAGCAGCAGGACGACAGGCAGAGCCAGCATGATGCTGTGAATGCGACGACTCATAGTCTCCCTGGAGTTTGTGATGCCACTGTCCCAGCCTGATTGTACGTGCTGATGCGCGGGCGGCAAGCCTTATGCTTCAGCGTTCCTTGCCATGATATAGTGCTCAGTATGAAGATCATGATTGTGGACGACGAGTTGGCTATTCGGGATGCGCTGGGGCGAAAGCTCCGGCGTGAAGGCTTTGACACCGTTCTGTGTGGTGATGGCCATGAAGGATTGCGCGCATTTCAGGCCGAACGGCCCGATCTGGTTGTGCTCGATATCGTCATGCCGAACGGAATGGATGGCCTGCGCTTGTGTCGGCGTATCCGCGAAATGAAGGATACTCCGGTCATGCTGCTCTCGGCGCAGGCCATCACCGAGGACGATATCATCGAGGGACTGAACGCGGGCGCTGACGAATACCTGATTAAGCCCGTGCGCCTCAACGAGTTTGTGGCCCGGGTTCAGGCGATGCTTCGCCGTGCGCAGGCCACAGCGGCCCCCGAAGCCCCGCTCACTTACAATGACGGTTGGCTGCTGATCGACACCGGGCGGCGTACTGTCTCGGTCAATGACGAGGCGGTTCACCTGACTCCCCGTGAGTTCCGTCTGCTGGCATTGCTGTTCTCGCGGTCGGGCCGGGTCGTGACGCAGCGCGAGATCCTGCAGAACGTATGGGGGCACGAGTACCTCGACGACGTCTATTATCCGCGCGTCTACATCAGCCAGCTTCGCCGCAAAATCGAGCGCGATCCGGCCGATCCCCGTTATATCCAAACGGAACATCGTATCGGCTACCGCTTCGAAAAGCAGGACGCGCCGCAGTACGGGGCGTAGGGCATGGCTTCCACGCCGGTCATAGTTGCATTGGTGGCAGGGCTGGCTGCTGTCCTGTCCGGCGGCTTCTGGGTAAGTCTCGCCTGGTCGGGCGTTCGGGCCGAACTCCTTCAGTTCT
This sequence comes from Anaerolineae bacterium, assembly GCA_016788435.1. GTDB lineage: Bacteria > Chloroflexota > Anaerolineae > Aggregatilineales > Phototrophicaceae > Flexifilum. The sequence continues at coordinate 7,175 of JAEURB010000043.1, forward strand.
ACGGCATCTACCTGCTCATGTTCGGCCTGTGGACGGCCGGAATTGCGATGGCGGGCGCCAACCTTTCGCCATCGTCCGGCCCGCTTACCGGCCCCATGCTGGTGGTGGAGACCGGGTTTCTGGGCGCCAGCATCGCTCTCTTCGCCCTCGCCAGCGTGGTCGCCAAGGTGTTTTCGCCCAATGCGCGGCTGTTGGTACTCGGGCTGATTCTGCTCGTCGTGCTGTACAGCGTGCTGGTGCAGGGTGGCTTTTTGCCCGCCGCCTTCGAGCTCATCAACAGCGACATCTTCGTCACCAAGCAGTCCTACGTCATTGTCCTCGGGCCGGTGATGAATATCGGCCTGCTGGTTCTCCTCTGGATGGTGCGGCGGCGTCAGCGCGACATACTGTGGATGGTGGGCGCGGCGGTCGTCGCTGTCAGCCAGCTTGTCGTCATACCCTTGCCTTCTTTGCGCGGTTTTACACTGGCGCTGGCCGGCGCGTCTGGCGGGGTGGTGCTGCTTGGGCTGGGGCTGCTGGAGCGCGAAATCGTGCGGCCCGCCCGCGAACGCCGAACGCAAAGTGAAGCCCTGCGAACGGTGACCAGCGCCATCACCAGCCTGCGCCCGCTGGATTTGGTGCTGGAAGACCTCACACGTTACTCCTCGGAACTGCTGCATGCCGAAATTGCGGGGTTCTTCCTGCTGGAGGGTGGTCAGATTGTCCTGCGTACCCTGCGCGGGTTGCCACGCAACTACCTTGGGCGGCCGCTTGCGGTGGGGGAGGGCATGGCGGGTACGGCGGTCGCCGAACTGCACGGGCAGTCCGTAGAAGACTATGCCCGCGAGTGGGACGGCGAGAACGACCTGCCGTTCGCCCGCGATGTGTTCGGTGCGGCCATGACTGAACCCCTGATTTATGGCGGGCAGGCCATTGGTGTGCTGCTGGTCGCCCAGTCTCGTAACGGCCGTATGTTCAGCGCGCAGGATCATGCGCTTCTGCAGCTCCTGGCCGAGCAGGGGGCGGTTGCACTTCAGCAAAGCCGCCTGGTGGCCGAACAACGCGCCCTGAACCAGGAAGTCGAAGCGGGCCGCAGGCAGCTCGAGTCGGTGTTGAGCAGTACGGAAAGCCCGGTGCTGGCGCTGGCCAGGAACCGCCATGTGCTGTTTGCCAACCCCTCGGCGCGCGCACTGGCTGTGCGTTCCGGTGCCGACCTCGATGCGCCCGCAGGGGCGTTAATTCCGCGCGAGGCCATCCCGAAGAGCCTGCTGCGCATGGAGCGCGAAATCCGCCGTCATGGCTCATATACCTATGAGGTCAATCTCGCCGGGCGCAACTTCCTGTGCCACGTCGCGCCGCTTGGCCGCTCACGAACCGAGGGCTGGGTGGCCGTGCTGAACGACATTACCGAACTCAAGGCGCTGGACCGCATGAAGAGCGACATGATGCGAATGACCAGCCATGACCTGAAAAATCCACTGCAGGCGGCGATGGCCAACCTCGAACTCCTGCGTGACGATGTCTACGACGGCGCGCCGGTTGAAGCCCGCGAGTCGATGGATGCGGTTGACCAGCAGTTGCAGCGCATGTATCGCATCATCAGTGGCATCCTCGATACCGAGCGCGCGCGGGTGAAAACCGTTCACTTGGCAAGCTGCCGCCCTGAACGTATCATCGAAGCGGTCGCCGAAGACATGCGCCTCTTTGCCCGTGAACGCGGTATATCTTTATGGACGGACTGCCCGGCCGGCTTGCCGGATGTGCAGTGCGAGGCCGAGCAGTTCGAGCGCGCGCTGGGCAATCTCGTCGAGAACGGCATCAAATACACCCATTCCGGTGGTGAAGTTCGCCTGATTGCCCGCCACGAGCAGCCAAACGTCTTGTTTGAGGTAGCGGATACCGGCGTGGGCATTCCGGCCGCCTTGCAGCCCCGGATTTTCGAACGCTTCTTTCGCGGTCATCAACCCGGAATGGAGCAGGTGACCGGCACCGGACTTGGTCTTAGTCTGGTCAAGGCGGTGGTCGAACGTCATCATGGCGTGGTATGGTTTGAGAGTGAGGCGGGCAGTGGAACCCGGTTCTTTGTGCGGATGCCCGCCGCCGACGGTATCAAAGATTGAGGAAAATGATCTATGCACCATTTTCGACGAAGCGCGCTGGCCGTGGGCCTGCTTGCCGGGTGCCTTGCTGGCTTCGGCGGACTCAGCCTCGCAGCAGCGCAGAGTATTGGCACACCCACGCCTGCGCCCACCAAAACGGGTGTGCCTGCTTCCACTGCCACTGCCGCACCAGCATCGAGTAGCGCACAGGTCCCGTTCGAACCGCTCACGCAGGATGACCTGCAACTGCTGACGGCCAACGTTCAGCGTCCAAATGGGCTGGCCTGGCACAACAATTTTCTCTATACCGCCTGCACAGGCGATGGCACGGTTTACGAAATCCAGAGCGAGACGGGCGAAACGCGCACCTACATCTGGGGTGTGAGCAACGCGCATTCTATGATCGTTGAGGGCGTGGACGATTCGCTGCAGATGTGGGTGCCGGATTATGGTGAGAACCGTATTGAACTGGTCACCCGCAGCGGCGTGGACGCGGTGACGGACGCTGTTTTTGAAGGCCCGTGGGGCATCGTTCAGTTGGATGATCAGCACTTCCTCGTCAGTAACTTGCTTGGCGACCGCATTGACCGGGTCAGCCGCGAGGGTGAGGTTGAGTTGGCGCTCGATGGTCTGGCCTCGCCGGCCGGCATGGCGCTGAACGGTAACCTGCTCTACGTCGCCAACAATGGCAGCACGCGGCGCGCCGTCGAATGGTACGACCTGGAATCGGGCGACGCCGGGCCGCTGGTTTCGGGCCTGCAGAACGCCACCGGCCTGCAGCTTGCGGGCGATGGTTACCTGTACATTGCCTATGCGCTCGGCACTCGCGGGCTGGTGGGCCGCGTGAACCCGCAGGCTTGTATGGAGGCAGGCGGCTGCACCAACGATCAGGTCGAGGTGGTACTCTACACCGACTTGCAAACGCCACTGGCCGGGCTGGCCGTCACGCCCGATGGACGCCTGTTCGTCCACACCATGTTCAACCCGGCGCTGTACTGGGCGCACATTCCCGATTGGCCGGCTTCATAGCGGCAGGTAGCAGTGAGTCAACCAGAACGGGCGGCTCACTCAGGCCGCCCGCTTCGTTATTTTGCTCGGCCAAACTTGCAAAGGCCCGCATCCCCAGCCCGGCAGGAGTCGGTTTTTGCGTTTGAACGGCAACCTCACCTCCAACCCCTGGCGAGGGTAGGTCGGCGCGATCAGGCTGCCGTCTAACATCATGCCCGCTTTGCGTCCATCCCGTCTACCATACGTTCGCCTCAAACGCGCACACCAGGACTACGATGAAGGCCTGCCGTATGGCCGTGCCGCCCGCAAAACCGGCCCCTTGTGCGCCATCTGTCCCGTATTCTGTCCTGTTGTCCTGCAACTTCTTCCCTCAGTCCGAGTCCGCTATTTTGATTCTGTCC
>JAEURB010000046.1 GCA_016788435.1 Anaerolineae bacterium
CACGCCCCAGCCAATCTGGCGCAGGTAGTAGATGGACTTGCTGATGCTGTCGCCGACCTTCGAAAACATGCCCGGCTGGTTGCCGTAAGCCCGGCCGGTGGAGTAGATGGCGCGGATATTGCTGGCGATATCATCCGGGAACGGCACGAAGCCGTCTTGCGCCCGCAGAACAGACGGAGTCAGCAGCAGGCAAACGGCGGCTAGAACGAGCAAGTTGATCCGACGAACGAGCGACATCCAACCTCACTTAAACCAACGCAGGAACAGATTCACCACAGAGAACGGAAAACACAGAGATTATTCGATTTTACTCTCTGTGCATCTGGGTGGATCTTTCCCGAAGTCCTGGCGGTTCAGCTTCCTTTATTCTCGCGCTCGGCAAGCCACTTGTCGCGGTTGGCGGCGCGGGCCGCTTTGCCACTGGAAGTCTTGATCAGCCAGCCACGCGGCACAAACGTAACATAACTCACCGTCACCTCGCTGGAACGGGCGATATGCTGACGCACGGCCACCTGTAAGGCGCGTTTCGCCTCGGCGTCGTCGGTATCCAGTTCGGCCAGCACGGCCAGCAGTTCCGTACCTTCGCGATCATCCAGCACGCCGACCGCGACCGCCCGGCCGGGGTGGATGCCGTCCAGCTCATAGAGCAGGGCTTCGATGTCCTGCGGGTAGACGTTCTTGCCGGCGATGATGAGCAGGTCTTTGCTGCGCCCCACAACGAAGGCCTCGCCGTTCGCCAGGTAGCCCCGGTCACCCGTGCGATACCAGCCGTCCGCATCGAACGGCTGCAGATCGGGGCGGTGGTAGTAGCCCGTCAGCATATAGTCGCTCTTCACCATCAACTCGCCGATTTGGCGTTCGGGCAGTTCCGCGCCCGCATCGTCCACAACCTTCACGGCGCTGCCGGGAATCGGCTTGCCGCACGAAACCTGCGCCAGTGCGCGCGGATGATCGGGCGGCACGGGTTCAGCGATCAGGCGGCTTTGCAGCGCCTCGCGGTCCACCGTCTCAATGGGGGCCGCCTGGCCGATGGGTGTTTGCGTGACGGCGAAGGTGTTTTCGGCCATCGCGTAGCTGACGGCCAGTTGATCGGCGCGTATGCCATTCGGCGCAAAGCGGTCGAGGAACATCTGGTGGCTGGCGGCGCGCACCGGCTCGGAGCAGTTCACAAAGGCGCGCACCGAAGACAAATCGAGCCTGGCGCTGTCGCGCTCGCGCACCCGCTGCGCCGTATGGTTATAGGCAAAATTGGGCAGCCAGCAGAAAGTGGCCCGGTAGTCGTGAATGGCGCGCAGCAGCAGGGCGGGGTGCGCCACCCAGTCGAAGGGCGACATCAGCACCAGCGGGACGCCCAGCACCAGCGGCAGCAGGAAGCCGGCGATCAGACCCATGTCGTGATAGAGCGGTAGCCACGAGGCGATCACATCGTCCTCGCGCAAGCCGAGCGCGCCGCCGTAGGCGCACAACTGGTTCAGCAGGGCCGTGTGTGAGAGCGCGACACCTTTTTGCAGGCCGGTCGTTCCGCTGGAATGCTGGAGCAGGGCAACTGTGTCGGGGTCGGGATACAGCACGTTGTCCGTCTCACCTAAGTAGCCGATGTCGCCCCCAACACGCGCCATCAGGCGGAGACCGGCATGCCAATCAGCGCCGTTCTGGCCAGTCTCTGCACCCGCGATCTGCGCGCTGCTGAATACGTCGCATGGCAGGGCTTCGCGGAGAAATGGTGCGAACTCATCGGTCGTCAGTACGGCTCGCGCCTGCGCGTTGCGTGCCACTTCGGCCAGATTGCGGCGGTAGTGATCGGGGTCGAGTTTTTCGGTCAGCGTCGGCAGCATGGCCGGGACGGCATTGAGCAGGATGCAGGCCCAGAAGGCGTATATGCTCTCCAGCCCCTGTGTATGTGCGATCAGCACGACCGGCTTGCCCTTGTGATTGCCGGCGGGCCTGACTTCCAGCGTGTGCAGCGCATGCGCCACCCGTCCGGCCCGGTCAGTCAGTTCCTCGCGTGTGACAATCACCGGTTCGGCGCCGCTGCTGACAAAGATGATGGCCGGCTTTCTGGGTTCGCCTTTCGGCTGGTGGAAAAACAGCGTATCGAATACGCGGGAATGCCACAATGTGCGGAAGGTGCCCCGGTTGAAAATGGCGTCCGTCACATCACGTCCCGCATGATGCGCGCCACCATCAGGTCGAGCGTGTCCATTTTGGCGACGGTCAGGTCGGGGTCGGGGATGTAGACGCCGAATGCCTGCTCGGCGAACACGCCAATCTGCGCCAGCGCGAACGAGTCGATCAGGCCGTCTGTGATGATCTGCTCATCATTCCGCAGCGGGAAAGATGGGTCACGAATCAAATCAGTGAGGATGAACTGGCGCAACTGCGCGCGCACATCGGCTTCAGTGGGCATGGTGAGTCCTCAGGAGGGAAATTCACCACAGAGGCGCAGGGGACACGGAGATCGGTCTTATCGCTCTGTGTCCTCTGTGCCTCTGCGGTTACTTTTGTTCGCCGCGCTCGATGGCCTGCACTTTCTCGAAGCGCACGAGATAACGTGGTTCAGTCATCGGCTCGGCATGAAGGAATGAAAGCGCCAGTTCCTCGGCGAGGGCGGGGCCGATGACGCGCGAACCCAGGCAGAGCGCGTTCATCTGGTCGTGTTCGACGCCCTGGTGCGCGCTGTAGGTGTCGTGGCAAACCGAGGCATAGATGCCGTCGAACTTGTTGGCGGCGATGCTGATGCCAACGCCACTGCCGCAGACGAGGATGGCGCGGTCGGCGCTGCCGTCTCTGAGCGCGCCCACGGCGCGAGTGGCGCTATCCGGGTAGTCGGCGCGCACGGCCGGGTCGTTGACGCCCACATCCAGCACGCCATAGCCCTTGGACTTGAGGAAGTCGACCAGATGCTGCTTGAGCGGCTGGCCGACATGGTCGGAGGCGAGGACAACGTTCATGGCACAATCTCCATCACTTGGTAGGTGGAAGATGGGGCTAGTGTAGCGCAGAATACCGGCGATGTTGCGTCTGAGACCTCAAGCCTTTTTCCTGCCACATGAACGTATGCTTTTTCTATTAGGCAACCTCAACTATACAATATTCACAAAGCGAGCTGCGATGAAGTTTCCAGTGCTGAGGTTCATCCATTACTGCCTGTGGATCGTAGGGGTGGCGGGCGGGATTCTCATCTTCCTGTCGCCGTTCCTGGTCTACCTGTTTGCGCTTCGTGATCTGCCAACAGGGTCGTCCACATCCGCCGATCTGGTTCGGATACTGCCCAGCCTGCTGGCCTCCGGTCTGACCGCTGTCGCCTTTGCGCTGCCCGTCATCGCGCTGGCCGAACTGATCGCGCTTGGCCTTACAATTGAGGATCACCTCGGGGCTTCCCGGCGCACCAATGAGCAGACCGTGCTGCTACTGGAGCGGATCGCCAACCGGGGCAGTCGCCCCGCCTCGACCGTCGCGCCCGCCAAGCCCGCCGCGCCTCCGGTTCAGTCAGCGCGTAAGCCTGCGCCGCCCGCTCCAGCCGAATCCGCTAAGCCCGCTGCGCAAGCTGTCACCCCGGCTCAGCCCCTGCCACAGCCCGAACCGCCAGCACCGCCGCCACAGCCCCAACCGTCCGCACCTGAGCCGCCAGCCGAACCATCCGCCGCAGCTGAGCCTGACGGCACACTGAGCGCGGAAGTCACGGCTCAGAACGCCTTCGTCTTCGAACGGCCCGATGTGCGGTCGCGCTTTTTGGGCAGCGCCAAGCCGGGCAGGGTGCTCAAGTTGTATGGGCGCGACGAATCCAGCCAGTGGTTGAGCGCCGACGCAACCGGCACGAAATGGATTCAGTCCAGCCACGTGAAGCCAGGCAGCGACCTATCCTCGCTGCCCGTCATCACCCCGCCATCCACCTCGTAGGATCGGTTCACGAGCCGCTTTAACCTGAGTTTCGGAGCGCGCTTCTCACCCCTTACGTAGGGGGGATGCGCTCGATAGAAACCTCACCCCGGCCCCTCTCCAGAATGGAGAGGGGAGAGTGCGGCGCTGTTAGCAAGCCTGTGTGAAAGAGCGAACAAGCGCAAAGAATCAAAATAGTGGACAGACACTTGAGAGAAGATTGTAGTGGACAGTGGCAGAATAGTGGACAACAGGCGCATCTCACAGCAGGCCAGTACCGTTCCAGCATAGCTCAGATAGACTGTTGGCAGGTGAACGCCGGGTGGACTGGAGTGACGCAACGCGGCAGCGGTATGCGGGCGTAACGGGTGATAGTTGGGTGCTGCGAGAGAGTTGCTGGTCACAGAAAGTTATCCAAAACTCTGGTTCTTTACTCTGTGTCCTCCGTTCTCTGTGGTTCCAATCAAAAAGGAGGAGCGGCCGGTCAGGCCCTCCCCCTTTACGTTCTCTCTGCCTTTCCCGGCGTCTCGGCGCTGAACTTTTCCCTTACTTCCCCATCACCCGCTTGGCCGCCGCAACTACCGCCGCCCCTGTCAGGCCGAACTCCTCATAGAGCTGCTGATAGGGCGCGCTTGCGCCGAAGTGGTCAATACCAATCGCTTCGCCCTGCGCGCCAACCCACTTCTGCCAGCCGAGCGTCACGCCTGCCTCGATGCTGACGCGGGCCGTCACGGCGGGCGGCAGCACCGAGTCGCGGTAGTCAGCGTCCTGTGCCTCGAACAGTTCCCAGCAGGGCAGGGAGACGACGCGGGCCTTGATGCCTTCCGCCGCCAGCGCCGCCGCCGCTTCGACGGCAATATGCACTTCGCTGCCGGTTCCGATCAGGATCACGTCCGGCGCGCCTTCGCCTTGCAGCACATAGCCGCCGCGCGCCACACCGGCATGGATCGCCTCGACGCCGCCGATGCCTTCGCCGGTCAGCACGGGCAAATCCTGCCGCGTGAAGGCCGTCGCCGATGGATGTTTCAGCGTCATCATCGTCTTCCAGGTGGCGGCCGTCTCGTTGGCATCGGCCGGGCGGAAGACATGCAGATGCGGGATCAGGCGCAGCGACATGACGTGCTCGACGGGCTGATGGGTCGGGCCGTCTTCACCGAGCGCGATGCTGTCGTGGGTGAAGACGTAGATCGGGCCGATCTCCATCAGCGCGCCGAGGCGGATGGCCGGGCGCATGTAGTCGCTGAAGGTGAGGAAGGTGGCCGAGTAGGGCTTGATGATGCCGCCGTGCAGGTCCAGCCCGTTGACGATGGCACCCATCGCATGTTCGCGCACGCCGAAACGCACGTTGCGCTGGCCGGGGTTGGCCGGGCCGGTATTCGGCGCGCCCTTGAGCAGCGTCTTGGTGCTGCCGGCCAGGTCGGCATCACCGCCGATCATGGTCGGGATGTGCTTGGCGATGGCGTTGAGCACGACGCCGCTGGCGTTGCGCGTGGCCTGCTTCTTGTCCGGCGTGAAGAGCGGGATATCTGCGTCCCAGCCGATGGGCAGTTTGCCGCGCTGCGCCCGCTGGAAGGCGGCCGCGTCGTCGGGGTGCTGCGCCGCGAAGTGCGCGAACAGGTCATTCCAGCCTGCTTCGAGCGTCGCGCCAACCGTTTTCGCCTGGCCGTAATAGGCGCGCACCGCGTCGGGCACATAGAAGTCCTCTTGCGGCCAGCCGTAGAACTCCTTGACCAGCTTGATCTCGTCCGCGCCGAGGGGCGAACCATGTGCTTCGTGGGTGCCGCCCTTGTGTGGGCTGCCGTAGCCGATGACGGTGTGGATGACGATCAGCGACGGCTTGTCGCTAACGGCCTTGGCCGCCGTAATCGCCGCCGAAACCGCCGCTACGTCGTTGCCCTCATCCACCGTTTGAACGTGCCAGCCGTAGGCGCGAAAGCGGGCGGCCACGTCCTCGGTGAAAGTCATTTCGGCCCGGCCGTCGAGCGTGATGTGATTGGAGTCGTATAACCAGATTAGCTTGCCGAGGCCCCAGGTTCCCGCCAGCGAGGCGGCTTCGGCGCTCACACCTTCCATCAGGTCACCATCGCCCACCAGCGCGTAGGTGTAGTGGTCCACCAGCGGGAAGTCTTCCCGGTTGAAGTGGCTGGCGAGGAAGGATTCGGCCAGCGCCAGCCCGACCGAGTTGGCCGCGCCCTGGCCGAGCGGGCCGGTCGTCGTTTCGACGCCGGGCGTCATACCGTATTCGGGGTGGCCGGGAGTCTTGCTGCCCCACTGGCGGAAGTGCTTGATGTCGTCGAGCGTCACATCGTAGCCGGTGAGATAAAGCAGAGAATAGAGCAGCATCGAGCCATGGCCGGCGCTCAGGACGAAGCGGTCACGGTTGCTCCAGTGCGGGTTCGCCGGGTTGAAGCGCAGGTGCTGCGTCCAAAGCGCGAAGGCCATTGCCGCCGCGCCCATCGGCAGGCCGGGATGGCCGCTGTTGGCCTTCTGAACTGCGTCAATCGAAAGCGTGCGAATCGTATTGATGGCCTGTTCCTGCAGGTCTGGCGTGGCTTCGGGAAGCATGGTAGGAACTCCTGAAACTAAGTCTGCGCGTGACGAAAGAAGAGAAGCTGTTCACCACAGAGCCACAGAGCCTCTGTCGTAAATCAGTTCCTGGCATCCTGACGGTTCGAGCTTCGCCGGTGACCCGAATAGTATAACACGCTGGATTGCACGGTATGAGCGGTCGTATAATGCCGGGCACTCGTCCCCTAGTACCGACAGGCTGATTATGAACCGCCGTCTCATCGCCCTGCTGACTGCTGCCGTCTGTGCGCTGGCGCTGCCCGCGCTGGCCCAGGAAGCCACACCCGAAACCACTCCTCCGGCCGAAGCGACCGCCCCGCCGCTGCCCTACGAAATCTTCGTGCCGCAGGTGCTGAACCAGATTCCCCATTCGGTGACGGACTTCACGCAGGGACTGGTGTGGGCCGATGGCCGCCTGTTCCAGAGCGCCGGCCGCTACGGTCAATCGCGCCTGCAAGAACTTGACCCCGAAACGGGCGAGGTCATCCGCGAAGCCGCGCTCGACGATCAGTACTTCGCCGAAGGACTGGCGCTGGTGGACGGCCGCCTGATTCAGTTGACGTGGAAGGAAAGCGCCGCGCTGATTTGGGACGCCGAGACTTTTGAGCCGGACGGTGAGTTCACGTACGATACCGAGGGCTGGGGCCTGTGCTACGACGGCGAGGCGATCTTCATGAGTGACGGCAGCCCGAACCTGTTTGTGCGCGACGCCGAAACATTCGAATTACTGGAGACCATTCCGGTCACGCTGGAAGGGCAGCCGGTACCGCAGCTCAACGAACTGGAGTGCGTGGACGGCGATGTATGGGCCAACGTCTGGCAGACCCCGGCCATCGTCCGCATTGACAAGACGACCGGCGAAGTGACTGGCATCGTGGATGCGCGCGGGCTGGTGACGCAGGAGATGGCCGCGAACTGGGCGAACGGCGCGGTGCTGAACGGCATCGCCTTCAACCCGGAAACTGGCACCTTCCTGGTGACGGGTAAGGACTGGCCGGTGATGTACGAAGTGACCTTCGAGCCGGCGCCGGCTGGCCAGTAGACGGCCGTGCAGAGGGATGCCTCTTCCTCCACCATCGCCCGCCCGTTAGTGATGGGCAGGCGGTGGGATGAAGGTGAAACGGGCGGTGTGCTGTGAACCCGATGACTTTACTCCTCTTCGGTACAGCAGTACTGTCCGCCGTGTTCAGCATCGTTGGAGCCGCGCGGGGCGGGCGGCGCGTCGAGGAACGCGACGGGCTGCTGGCGCTGCTGATCGTGCTGCTGCCGGCAGTTGCGCTGCTGCTGCCCGAGCCAGCCGACTCAGAGGTCAGTGCCGCCTCAGCCATTCGCTGGATCGGCATGGCCCTGATCGCGGCCTCGGCTCTTGTTGTGGTGTTCGAGCTACGCCATCCCGGCCGCCCCCGCAGGTCGCGCGGGGTGCTGGGTGTTGGCGCTGGCTTGCTGCTGATTGTCATCAGCTTCGGCGTGCCCTTTCTGGCGGCGTGGTTCAGCCTGAGCGCCGAGGCGGCTCCGCCGCCTGCAGCGACGATCGTGCCGCTGGCCGGCCCGGAGGAGACGCTCGAAGTCGAAGGTGTGGTCAGCGTCGAGCGCCTGCAGGTCGAGCTGCTATTCAACGCCATCCGCCTGGTTCTGGCCGAGGAGATTAACGCCAGCGAGGTGGACGTTTTCACCGATCTCGACAGCGGGATTTCGCTGGCCGCGATTGTCGAGCAGAACGGCGGCAACCTGGACCGCGTGCGGGTGCGCCTCAGCCAGCTCCTGCGCGAGGCCGTGCACGGCTCGGCCGAGCGTGGCGAAATCAGCGCGCTGCAGGGCGCTCTCCTGGTCAGTCAGATGGACTTGTTCGTCCGCTTCGCCATTCACACCGATCTGAACGGCTTTCGCGGCTTTGGTGGTCCGACACCCACCGGCACTCAGCCAAGTTTACTGACCTTGCTGACCAGCGTGCCAGCGCCAACTACGACAGCCACCGCCGCGCCGGTCCCAGAAGCCTCCACGCCGCCCGCGCCCAGGTGAGCGCAGGCGGATTCTCACTCAGTGCCAGTTCGCGTTATCATGTGCGCCGAGTCGCCGTAGCGGTTTCGATTATTTCGGCCGTTTCTCATGGAGGTAGACGATGATCGCTGAGTTTCGCAAGTTCATCATGCGGGGCAACGTCATAGACCTGGCCGTGGCCGTGGTCATCGGCGCGGCCTTCACCGCCGTCATCAACTCCGTCGTCGCCGATATCATCAACCCGATCATCGGTCTGATCCTGGGCGGCGTGGATCTGTCGAATATCTTCGTCGTGCTGCGCGATGGCGTGCCGCCTGGCCCGTATCAAACTCTGGCCGACGCGGTTGCAGCCGGTGCGGTCACCATCAACATCGGAAATCTGCTCAACGCGCTCATCAACTTCCTCGTCGTTGCGCTCGTCCTGTTCTTCATTATCAAGGCTATGAACAAGGCGATGGAAATGGCCAAGCTCAAGGCCAAGGAAGCGCCGGCCGCTCCGCCCGCGCCCGACCCGGTGCTGGAAGGCCAGAAGAAGCTGACCGAGAGCATCGAGAAGCTGACGGCGGCGATGGAGAAGTCCTCCAAATAGCAGAGGGTATTTTCGAGGGCCGGGGCTTCCGGCCCTCTGCTTGTCCTCATTCGCCTGTGGCACGGTTGTGGTCTGTTCGCTATCATGATGCGCCGTCGCAGGTTTGAGCTTCGTTGGGGTTCCGTTGAGTCTGACAGTGCGTACCCGGCAGCCATTCGCGTACATCGTTCTTGTCGTGCCCCTGGCCATTCTGGTGCTATACGCCCTTGCCGGTTTGACTGCCCGCGCAGGCCGTGGCCCGGATGGCGCGCCGCCGCCCGGTGACGATGCCGCGCTGGCCTACGCTGCCGCGCTGGAGGCCTGGCAACCGGAAGCGACCGAGCTGGTGACCGACAGCCTCGCGGTGGCACAGGCTTTCACGCCCACGCCGGTCGTGTTGCCCACGCAGACCGCGACCCAGATACGTCCGAATCCCACACATATCGTCACCTATGGCGATACGCTCAGCCGCTTGGCCGGGCAGTACGGCGTTCGTATCACCGATATCGCACTGGCCAGCAATCTGGCCGACATCAATAACCTGCGCATCGGACAGGTGCTGGTCATTCCGCTGTTCGGTTTGACGCCGACGCCGGAACTTGCGACGCTGGCGGTGACGCCGCTCGTCCTGCTCACCAGCAGCCCGACGCCTGCACCGACTGAGACGCCCGTCCCGGCCACCAGCACGCCGCCGCTAACGGATACGCCGCTCCCGCCAACGGACACGCCTGAGCAAATGGCTGTCGCTCCAACACTTCCGCCTGACGCCGAGGCCACCGCCGAAGCGACGGCCAGCGAGGTACCAACGGCTGTGCCGCCGCTGCCGACCGCGATTTCAATGGCGCCGGTGGGCCGTTCCGACATCAACGGCGTGACGCCTGACCAGTTCATCATCATGGACGAGGCCACGCGGGCGCACGTCCGCGAGATTTTCGCCCTCGGCCAGCAGCTTGGCCGCAACCCGCGCGCCTTCTCGAAGGTGGGTGACAGCACCATCGAAAGCCCGTTCTTCATGGATCGCTTCGACCAGCCGGGCAGCTACAACCTGGCGGACTTCGGCTGGTTGCAACCGGCAATTGACTGGTATCAGGGTTCTTTCAGCCGCAACAGCCTGGCGGTGACCGTCGGTATGCACACCTGGTCGGTGCTGGACCCGATGTGGTCCGACCCCTACCAATGCCTCGGCGGGGAAGATGTGCTGGAGTGCGAAGTGCGTGTTCACAACCCCAGCGTGATCATCTTTCGCCTGGGCGTGAACGATCTGGGCGTGCCCGGCTACGTGGAAAGCAGTATGCGCGCCATCATCGAATACAGCCTCGAAAACGGCATCATCCCAATCATCGGTACCAAGGGCGACCTGCGCGACGGCGAAATCAACAACGGGATCATGCGCCGGCTGGCAGCCGAGTACCACGTCCCCCTCTGGGACTACGACGTGCTGGCCGC
>JAEURB010000048.1 GCA_016788435.1 Anaerolineae bacterium
TGATCAGGCGGCGATCCAGTTCCAGTGGTTCCTCGTGGGCGGCGGTGTGATGCCCACAGCCACCCCCTGGATTTTCGTGACGGCAGGCCCGACTTCGACGGCTACCCCCATTCCACCAACGCCGCTGCCGCCCATTCCGCCGGGCGCGCTGACGGGCACAGTCATTCGCGCCTCGGTGCTGCTGGCGCGGTCGGGGCCGTTCCTCGGCGCGCCGGTCGTCAGCCGCGTGCTGCGCGGCCAAACCTACCAGATCCTCGGGCGCGATGAGGCGGCGCAGTGGTTCCTGCTCCAGTTGAGCGGTCATCAGGCTTGGGTGTGGGGCTACTACCTGTTCGTCAACGGCAACTCGTTTACCGCGCCGGTCACCAATCCGTTCCAAACGGCCGGGCAGCCCGCCTCGAATACTGGCGTCGCGGCGCAGTCGGTCGCCACGCTGCGCTTACGCGCCGCCCCGAACACGGTCAGTCAGCAGATTGGGCGGATTCCGTGGGGCTACATCATGCCGGTGCTGGGCCGCACGCCGGATGGCGGCTGGCTGCAGGTGCTGTACTACAGCACGGTGGGTTACGTCGCGCTCCCGTATGTTCGGATTGTCGAAGGGGACGTCAACTCGCTGCCGATTGTGCAGTAGTACCGTTCCAGCCTCTCTTCCGAACCCCTCTCGACTGTGTCACTCAGGGGCTGGGGCAGGGGTTCAGCGCGAAAAATACAGTGAAAAAATCAGGGCGCGGGGATGACCTCCGCGCCCTGTCCGTTTATACAGCCCTGAACGGGGTGAAGTTACGATTCGGTTGTGGCGGCAGCCGGTGCGGCAGGTGCTTCGGCAGCTTCGCTGGCTGGCGGGATGTAGTGCTCATCGTGATGATGCGGCTCGTTGAGAATGGCCCAGAACATGATGATGACCACGGCCAGCGCAATCAGGACGAGGAGGGCTCCGATCAGATACGCCAGTTCCATCAGCTTTTCTCCAGCGTGGGGCGGGGTGTTTTCCCCGGTTCATTCCAGCATCGTCCTTCACATTGTAACATATGCCGGCCGCGTCTCAACGGGTTTCGGCCAGTGCGGAGTCGAAGTGAAAGTGCAGATGGCCGAGAGGAGGGGGCGCTTTTGGCATCGGCTGCTCCCAGTACACGGGCCGGATGAATGCCCCAGCACGGCCGAGCGTCAACGCGTACTCCCATTCCTGCTGCACATATCGGGACTCAGCCGAGGCGCTTGACCAGAACAACTGGAAGATATCGGCTTGGTCAATCAATGCAAGCAGGCGCGCGTTCCATTCTTCCCCGCTGCGGAGGGTAACTACGTCTCGCAGATAGTCCATACCCAGTGCCTTGTACGCCCGCTCGACGCGCTCGACGATGGCCGTATCCTTGTGGCTGTAGCTGCAGAAAATCGCCTCGTAAGTATCGGCGCTGGCGCTGGCCGGTGCCGCGCTGGCGGCGGAAGGCTGTGTGGTGACGAACACCGAGATCGGCAGGTCGGCCACGATGACGCCTTCGACGCTGAACGTGATCCGGCCGTTCGCCGCCTGTTCCCATGGGGCGCTCACCGCCCGCAGCTTGAAGGGGAGGGCATGCCAGTCCTCGTAGAAGGCGATAGCTGCGCTGGGCGGGTTGAACTGAAAGCCGGGCAGGTCGGGCGTGGCCGTGATCAGCGCACCTTCGGCCAGCGGCGCGGAAGCATCACCAGAAACCGGGCGGTAGTCGGCCCTGCGTTCCCTGAGCGCCGCCGCCGCGTCTGCCTCGACCTTGCCGGCCGCGCTGAGGCGGAAGACGTAAGCGAGCAAGGGAAGCCATGTATCTGGCGCGGCTTCCTTCGGGTAATAAGCGGAGACGCGGGCAGGCTCGGGTGGCGCAGACTCCGATTCGGGCGCCCGTTCCATGCCGCCGCCATGCTCATCGGCTATGTCGAGCGTGTCATCCAGCAGGTCGGCCCCCGTAGGTACTCGTGGCGGCTCATTGCTGGATGGTTCGCTCGGGTTTCCGGGAACGGCGGGCGGTGGTGGTAACGTCGTTTCTGCCCTGCGCGGCGTATCTTCAGGGGCCCAGTCTGGCGGGCCAAGGAGGTCGTCAAGCGCCGGAGGACGGCGGCGAGGCGGGATGGAAATCGCTTCTCCGCTGAGACGGTCGTCTGATTCTGACTCCGGTGGCGTCGGCCGTTGAGCTGGTGGCGGTGATGGTTCGGGTGGCATTGGAGGTATGGCAGCGCCAGGCGGAACATTTGTACTTGGCGCCCCTTGCGGTGCTTCGTGTTCCTGAACACGGATTGGATCGCCCAACATGATCGGTTCGGAGCCAGTTGATGCTTGAGACTGACGGCCACGCCGAACGCGGTAGTACAGGCCGAGCGCGACCATCAATACCAACAGCACAAGGAAGAGGAGAGCTCCCGCGTCCATTCGATCCGTCCTCTGGCAGGGGCGTTCCACTCATTCTAGTTCGATTTTGGGCCGCCGGCGCCTGGAGAATTACAGGCCGCCCTGCGAAATAAACTGAAAGCAAGTCAAGCGACAAGTCGCTTGCAGCGCACGGGGGAGTTTGTTAAACTGTCCCCCAGTTTTGTTCATTTTTAACGATCTCGCCAGTATCGCTGTCCGCGCTGCCGCACCCGGACGTGTGGCTACCCTGTGCAGATTGTTGGAGACAGGTCACAAAGGCATGAATCTTCCCAAAGTTGGGTCGTCGTCATCGTCAAAGGGCAGCGGGGCAATCAACATCTTCTGGATCGTCCTGTTCGGCGTTTTCGTGGTGGTTGGCGGCGTGCTCATCGGCCAGCTTGCCCCGAGTATGATGCCGGTGGCCGGTTCCACGCAGGCCGTGCAGGTAGACCAGTTGTTCCAGGTGATGCTGGTCATCGGCGGCATCATTTTCCTGCTCGTTGAAGGCCTGCTGGTGCTCACCGTTATCCTCTGGCGTCAGCGCAAGGGTGATGAAAGCGACGGCCCGCCGATTCACGGCCACCGGACGCTGGAACTGGTCTGGACTATCGTGCCGGCCATTACCGTGCTCATGCTCACACTTTATGCCTATACGGTGTGGAACAACACCCGCGCCGTGATGCCGAACGAGCAGCAGGTGGGCGCGCTCGGCCAGCGGTTCGCCTGGACATTCACCTATGACGCTGGCCTCGACGACCTGCCGCCTTCGGTGGATGTTTCGACGCTGCCGGATGCGGAGATGCAGGCCAAGCTGACCGGGGGCGAGAGGGTGGAGTTCCAGTCGCCGCAGCTTCATACCTGGGTGGGTCAGCAGGTGAATGTCCTCATGCACACCGATGACGTTAACCACGCCTTCTGGATTCCCGGCATGCGCATCAAGCAGGACTTGCTGGCGGGCCTGGTGACGAACATCCGCTTCAACCCGATTGTGCCGGGCGTCTACCGCATCGTATGCGCGGAGTTGTGCGGCGGTGGGCATGGCGATATGGCGGGCAAGGTGACGGATAACGGTGACCTCGTCGGGGCGTGGCTGATCGTGCATGCCAACGAGGAGGACTACCTGAACGAGTTCTATTATCCGGAGATCATGAGCATCCTCTATCCGCCCACCGACCCGGTTGAACTGGGCCGTGAGGTCATTCAGGACTACCCGTGTTCTGGCTGTCACACACTGCATGACCTCGGCTGGACGGGCGTGACTGGCCCGGCGCTCGATGGTATCGGTGCGCGCACGCAGCGCGTGGCGGCGACCGGCTCGGCAGATATGGCTGACTACATCCACAACTCCATTCGCAACCCGTCGGCCTACGTCGTGCCCGGTTACAACAATGTCATGCTGCAATTCAACCCGAACGAGGGGCAGCCGAATTACATGCCGGACTCTGATCTTGAAGCTATTGTGGCTTACCTGCTGACGCAGACGCAGTAAGCCGGAACAGTTGCACGATCCACACTGAAGACGCGCCAGAGAGGACCATATGGCCACAATTGCACAACCACTCCCCGGAACGCGAATCGAGCAGCCGAAGCCCGGCCTACAGATTGGCAAGTATTTCCGCTGGAGCGTAGATCACAAGATCATCGGCGTTCAGTACCTGGCGCTGGCGTTCACCTTCTTTATCGTCGGCGGCACGCTGGCGATGGGTATTCGCTGGGAGCTGCTGACCCCGGCCACTGACCTGATGGCGAGCGGCACGGCCTACAATCAGTTGTTCACCATGCACGGCACCATCATGATCTTCCTGTGGATCATCCCGGCGCTGGCGGGGTTCGGCAACTATCTTGTGCCGCTGATGCTGGGCGCGAAGGATATGGCCTTCCCGTGGCTGAACGCGCTGGCCTTCTGGATGATCCCGCCGGCCGGTATCCTGTTGATCCTCGGCTATTTTGCTGGACAGGCCGAAGCGGGCTGGACGGCTTACCCGCCGCTGAGCATCCTCTACAGCCCCGGCAACGGCCAAACGATGTGGGCGGTGGCTATTCACCTGCTCGGCCTGTCGTCCATCCTCGGCGGGATCAACTTCATCGTCACCATCCGCAACATGCGGCCTGAGGGCATGGGCTGGTTCGATATGCCGCTCTTCGTCTGGGCGGTGCTGGCCACCTCAATCATCATCGTGCTGGCGACGCCCTTCCTGGCCGGCGCGCTGACGCTGCTCATCCTCGACCGCGTCGCGGGCACGTCGTTCTTCAACCCGGCGAACGGCGGCTCGGTGCTGTTATGGCAGAACGTCTTCTGGTTCTACAGCCACCCTGCCGTGTATATCATGGTCGTACCGGCTTTCGGTATGCTCTCCGAAATGCTGTCCATCCACTCGCGCAAACCCATTTTTGGCTACCGCGCCATCGCGCTTTCCAGCCTTGCGATTGCGCTGCTCGGCTTCCTGGTGTGGGCGCATCACATGTTCACCAGCCTCACGCCGGCGCTGCGCGTGCCATTTATGATCACGTCCATGATCATCGCGGTGCCGACTGGTATCAAGATCTTCAGCTGGATTGCGACGACATGGGGCGGGCGAATCCGGCTCAACAGCGCCATGTTGTTCTCGCTCGGCTTCCTGTCCATGTTCGTAATCGGCGGCATCTCTGGTGTCATGGTGGCGGCTATTCCCTTCGACATTCACGTCCACGACACCTACTTCGTGGTCAGTCACTTCCACTTCGTGCTGTATGGCGGCACGGTGCTGGCGATTTACGGCGGCATCTACCACTGGTTCCCCAAGATCACCGGCTACATGCTCAACGAGCGCCTCGGCAAGTGGCACTTCTGGCTGACGTGGGTGCCGTTCTTCTTCACGTTCTTCCCGATGCACATGGCTGGTATGCTGGGTATGCCGCGCCGCGTGGCGGTCTACGCGCCAGAGTTCCAGGCGCTCAATCAGGTCATCAGCATTTCGGCCTTTGTCCTCGGCCTGTCCACCTTCATCCTCATCTACAACATCGTGTGGAGCCTGTGGAAGCGCAAGGTCGTGGCCGGTCCCAACCCCTGGCGCGCGCTCACGCTGGAATGGAACACGTCATCGCCGCCGCCCGCCTTCAATTTCTATGGCGACCCGGTGCCGTTCCGTGACCCGTATGGCTATGGCACGAAGGAAGCGTGGGATTATCTGAAGGAGCAGGCACAGGAACTGGGGCCGTCGTACCCGGCCAATCAGCCGCCTGAGAAAGCGCATCCAGTTGCGCTGGCTCCGGCCGCCGGAGACTAGCACCGGCCTGAACGAAGCACGACCGGGCCGCCTGCTCGCGCTGGCGGCCCTCGTATGAACAGGACACGACACAGAACACCATGACGCTCAATCAGGACCGCATCGAACGCCCGCTGACGCGCGAGGAGCAGATCGCCCTCAAGAACAAGCGCACGGGTATCACCGTCTTCCAGATTTCCTGGATTCTGGTTTTCGTTTGCCTGGTCGTCGTCTATTTCCAACTTCGTTCAGAGCAGGTGGTGTGGCCGCCGGCCGGTGTTCAGCCAGCCGCGCTGCTGCCCGGCTTGCTGGCGACGGCCGCGCTGTTCGCCAGCGCCGCGCTGGTTTGGCGCGGCCTGAAGACTGCGCGGGCGGGCCACCTTCATGGGCTGATGCAGCAGTGGCTGGTCGCGCTGGCTTTGGGCGTCGCCTTTGTGGTGATAGCGGGCGCGCAGTGGTCGGCCATGTCCGGTGATAACGCCTACGGGATGGTGTTCCGGGTGATGGTGGGGTATCACCTGCTGCACGCTATCGTGATCGCGATTTACATGGCGGCCGTTCTGCGCTCGGTGCGCACCGGGCATGTCACCGTGCGCGATCTGTGGCCGGCCGAAGCAGGCGCGCGCCTATGGTATTTCGTCGTGGCGGCGTGGGTGCTGTTTTTCGTGCCGCTATATCTGGTATAAGAAGTAGAAAGTTGAAAGTCAGGACTTAAACAAAGGGCTTCAGCCCCTTGCGTTAGTCCTGAAGTTGAGAGGGCTTAGGCGGGTTCACATCAGTGCGGGCCACAGAGCGCAATTTTCTTTATACTTTCTGCTTTGTACTTTCTACTCACGACTTTATGCGCTAAAACTCTGGTAGCGCATGCGATGAATTGAACATGCGCGTGCCCGGCGGCGGGCGCGGGGAACCATGCAAGGGGAGGAATGGATGCTTCAACCTGGTGTCGGACGAGCCACATCATTTGCGTTGTTTGGCTTCCTCACCGGCAGCCTGATCACGATGGTTGTTCGTGGGCTGCAGAACCTGTCGCCACTCTACGATCCGGCCGTCGGTGTGGTCCTTGGCGGCTTTATGGCCGCGATCTTCTTCGTGTGGGGCATTGGCGCGTTCAACCCGCTGCTGAGTGTGCATGGCGGTGACGCGGAGAAAGAAGCGCACGATATCCTCGCCGAACGCGCGCGCAAGCCGCAGAACGTGCTCGCTTCCACCATCTGGTCGCTGGTCGGCTGGACGGTGCTGATTCTGGTGCTGGTCGCGTTCTTCGCCTTATTGCCGGGCGGCTTCGCGCTGACCACGACGGCGGTGCCAGAAGCATCCACCGCAATGGCCGGCTTCGTGGACATTACGCTGTTCGGCTACGTGATTCAGGTCAGTCAGGTTACGGTGCTGATCTTCTTCGTCGTCGTCCTGTTCGTCACTCTGTTCGCGGTGTCGGGCGCAATTGGCTACGGGGTTTATGCCGCCAATCGCGGCGTAGTTGTGGCCGCGCAGGAGGCAGGCCTGAAGCTGTCACCAAGCACGGTTCTTGAGCAGCTTCCGCCCGGTACGCCGGTCGAGCCACCCAAGCCGAAAAAGCAGCGCCATCCGCTGGTCAGCACAGTGCTCAAGGCGTTGGCCTTTATCGTCGTTTTTGCCGTCCTGTATCTGCTGTTCTACTACGTGGCGATTGGCCTGATCTTCCCGGCACAGCCGTGGCTCACCATCCTGTCGCTCGTCAACGCGCTGGTCTTCACCGTCCTCATCGTCCGTCCGGCATCTCTGCTGATCATCATTGGCAAGATCGCCGCCCTGGTGGCCCGTTTCATTCGCGCCATTCCGCGTGTCCTGTTCCAGAGAGGCTGATCCATGAGCGAAGCGCGACTCGATATGCCAGTGGCCGATAGCCACGCCGCTGATCATGGGCACGGCAGCCACAGCCATGCGGAGAACCTCAAGTTCGGCATGTGGCTGTTCCTGGGCTCGGAAGTGATCATCTTCACGGTGCTGATCGCCGCCTACCTGGTGTTCGCCGTGGCCCATCGTGATCTGGTCAAAGAAATCCACGAGCAGGTCGGTATTCTGCTGGTGAGCGGTAACACGTTCATCCTGATCACGAGCAGTTGGACGATGGTGATGGGCCTGCGCGAACTGCAGCGTGGCAACATTCGCGGGCTGCGCCGTTGGATTTCCGCTACCGCGCTGTTGGGCATGCTGTTTTTCGCCATCCAGATGGTTGAGTACCGCCAATTGGCCGCCATCGGTGTCACCCTGACGTCCGAGTTCGGCGCGCACTTCTACGCCCCCACCATGCTGCACGGCGCGCATGTCATCGCCGGTGTCATCTGGGCGCTGTTTGTGGTGCGCCAGGCCGGGCGCAACCGCTACAGCGCCACGAAAACAATCGGCGTGGAGGTCTTCGGGCTGTACTGGCACTTCGTTGACGTGATCTGGATCTTCATCTTCACCTGCATCTACCTGCTCTAGTTCAGGGGAAAAGCGGACATGAACGACGCGACACTTATCACGCCCGTGCCCGAGGCGGCTGCCGAAGTCCTTCCGGCTGTGCCTGCCGAAGCGGCTGCGCCCGCTCATGCCGAGCCGCACGGGGAGTACCTGTTCGGGCGGCCGATGCCGATTGCGGCCTACACGGTCATCTATGTCATCCTGGCCGTCACCAGCCTGATTGAGGTGTTCTTCGCCGAAACCATCCCCTTCGACTCATGGGTGCGCATCCCGGTACTGGCCGGCCTCTCGACCGTCAAGGCCGTATTGGTGATGGCCTACTACATGCACCTGAAGGATGACAGCAAGATTTTCGCGGTCGCTATCATCCTGCCGATCTGTGTCGGCATCATCGCGACGCTGTTCCTGATTTCGGTCCCTGCAACCGGGTACTAAGCCCGGCGATGCTTCACTGGGTTTTTCGGGCGGGGGCGCATCGCAGGGTGCGCCCCCGTTTTCTATGGAGTTGTGAGGAAAAGTTGATATGCCCGAATACAGAGTGGCAGTTGTAACGGGTGCTGCGCGGCGCGTGGGGCGGGCGATTGCGCTCGAACTGGCGGCGCGGGGCTATGCGCTGGCCGTGCATTATCACTCCTCCACACCAGCCGAAGTGGACGAAACGCTGGCGGCCTGCCGGGCGAATGGAGTTTCCGCCGAGCCGTTTCAGGCTGACCTGGCCGACCCCGCTGCAATCGAGCGGCTATTTACAGACGTGGAAGCGCGCTTCGGGCGGCTGGATGTGCTCGTCAACAGCGCATCGGCATTCCAGCGGCGTAGGCTGATGGAGGTTACGCTTGACGATTGGCAGCGCACGATGGCCGTCAATCTGACCGCGCCTTTTCTCTGCACGCAGACGGCGGTGCGGCAAATGCGCGCTCAATCACCACCCGGCGGGGTGATTATCAATATCGGCGATCATGGCGCGCTGGAACCCTGGCCAGACTACGCGCATCACGGTATCAGCAAGGCGGGTCTATTGGCGCTCACGCGGCTGACGGCGGCCAGTGAGGCGCCACTGATTCGCGCCAACATGGTCATTCCAGGACTGGTGATGAAGCCGGTGGGGATGGAGGATGCGCGCTGGGCTGAAGTGGCCGCTGAAACGCCCGCTCAACGCCCCGGCACGGCGGAAGACGTGGCGCGCGCGGTCGCTTTCCTCGCGGAAGAGCCGTTTATCACCGGCGCGGTGCTGCGCGTGGATGGCGGAGCAGGCCTGATGTGAATGACCGTGACTGGAACCGCCTCATCACATGTTGAGCGAAGACCAGTGCCAGCGGCAGCAGCAGGCCAAGCGTTTGGCCCGGCAGTGGTTCCACGGCCGTTTCGCGCAGCGCGAACGGCACCGGCACGAAGGTGACGAAAAAGACGAAGATAGACAGCACGGCGATGATCTGGTGGCGGCGGCCCAAGGCGGTGACGGTATCGAGCGGCGCGGCGTAGAACCTGCCGAACAGCAGCAGCAGGATAAACCACAGCAGCCATGCTTCTGATACGGTGAAGATCAACAGCACGGTGAGCGCCAGCAGCGGGTAATAGAGCACGCGGGCGCGGTCGCCAATCAGCGAGTAGAGAATGTGCCCGCCGTCCAACTGGCCGAGCGGTATCAGGTTAAGTGCCGTCACCAGCAGGCCGGTCCAGGCCGCCTGCGCCAGCTGGTTCAGCATGACGTCCACCTGGCCATCTGGCACGAAGCGCCCAAACACGGCGATCTTGGCGAATGCGTAAAGCAGCGAGTTGCCTTCTTGCAGTACGACCGGCGCGGGCGGCGTCAACTGCGAGGTGGCGAGGCCGATGAACAGGATCGGAAGCGCGACGGCGAGGCCGCATAGCGGGCCGGCTGCGCCAATATCGAGCAGGGCGCGCCGGTTGCGAATCGGCTCGCGGATTTGGATGAAGGCCCCCGCCGTGCCAATCGGGCTGATGAACGGCGGCGCGGGAATGAAATAGGGCAGCGTCACGCTCGTGCGGTGCGCCTTGGCGGCGAAAAAGTGCCCCATCTCGTGCGCGCCTAGGATCAGCAGCAGGCTGATGGCATACGGCAAACCGCGCCAGAGGTTGGGCAGCAGGTCGTTCATGATCGCGTCTGCGGCGGCGGCGCTGGTCATGCCCAGCTCGCCAGCGGCGATGGAAGTGCCGACGATGAGCAGGGACAGCACGGTGAGCGCGAACAGCAGGGCATTCGGCCACAGCGGGCGGTGGCGGGGCTTGGCGCGCCCCAGCACGATGTAGACGACGACGGCGCTTCCCGGCCCCTGCCGGAAGATAGCCTGGGCGTCCTGCGGGGCAAGCTGCGCGTCAAGCGCCGCGAACGACTCCTCGCTCGGCTTAAGCAGTTCGCCCTCATAAGCCGCCACCAACCGGGCCGCCGGGCCGAGCATCAGCAGCGTTTCGCGCACCGATGGCTCGTCCGGGTTGGCGGCTATCGCACGCGGTTGAGCGAGCACTGTCGAGACGACCGTTAGATATTCAGTATTGAGCGTATCCAGTGGGTTGGTGGCCTTGCGGGGCGTAGCAGGTGGCGGCGCGCCGGGCCGTACACGCGGGCGCTCGTCAAAAGTGGACGCAGGTTCGTGGAGCATTCAGAGTCTCCCCGGCCACGGCAGCGCGGTCGGCTTCATTCGTTCGACGTGATGATCTGCCAAACATCCCCGCC
>JAEURB010000069.1 GCA_016788435.1 Anaerolineae bacterium
CAGCTCGCCGCGCCCGCTGACGATGAAGCGATCTGGTGAGTCGCCGTCTTCGACGCGCAAGGCGAGGTTGCTGCGCGTTTCGTTGTAGAGGCGCTCGCGCAGGCGGCGCGACGTACCCCAGCCGGTCTTGCCTTCGCGGCCGGTCAGCGGAGAGGTATTGACGCCGAATGTCATGCGGACGGTTGGCTCTTCCACCATGATCGGCGGCAGCGCAATCGGGTGCTGCGGGTCGGTGATGGTGTCGCTGATGCCCAGGTCGTCAAAGCCGCCAAAGGCCAGGATATCGCCAGCTTCAACCTGATCCGTTTCCTGCTTGCTGAGGTTGAAGAAGGTGAACAGATACTCGATGCGGCCGCTGCTGCGCGTGCCATCCGGCCGGATACGCAGCACATTCTGGCCCCGGCGCAGCACGCCCGAGTGCAGGCGGCCGATGCCGATCTGGCCCTTGTAGTTGTCGTATTCGAGCGTCGTCACCAGCAGGGAAGGAGGAGCCTCAGAATCCACTTCGGGCGGCGGTACCTGCGTGATAATCGTCTCGAAGAGTGACGACAAGTCGTTGGTGAGCGTATCGGCTTCCATGCCGGCGCGGCCTTCGAGACCGACCGTGTAGACGACCGGGAACTCGGCTTGTTCGTCACTTGCGCCCAGTTCGATGAACAGGTCGAAAGTCGCATTGAGCGCGGCATCGGGGCGGGCGTTAGGACGGTCCACCTTGTTGATGACGACGATCACGCGCAGGCCGAGCGCCAGTGCCTTGCGCAGCACGAAGCGCGTTTGCGGCATCGGGCCTTCGACGGCGTCAATCAGCAGCAGGGCGCCATCCACCATATTGAGCACACGCTCGACCTCGCCACCGAAGTCGGCATGGCCGGGGGTGTCCACAATATTGATCTTGACGTCACCATACATAACGGCCGTGTTCTTGGCGAGGATGGTGATGCCGCGCTCGCGTTCGAGCGCGTTCGAATCAAGGATGCGCTCGCCGGCCGCGTCGGCGTTACGGAAGACTTTGGTCTGCTTGAGCATGCCGTCAACCAGCGTCGTCTTGCCGTGGTCAACATGCGCGATGATCGCAATGTTGCGAATATCGGAGCGCGAATGAGTCACTCGTGAGGTGTCCTGATGTACGTTCGATTGGGGGGACAGCCGAACATTGTAGCAGAGTCATTACCAGCAATACAGGGGAAGATTACTCCGGATTGCAGGGGGCAGAAAGGCGAAGGACGCGCCGCGTGGTTGCGGGTTTCCGCGTATCGTTTCTATAATGGACTTATTCCCGGTTGGATGGCTCTATCGTACCTGCCGGGAAAAGCTACGTGGGTCTCAAACGGGCGGCTCTCCCCGGGAGTCCGTTCGAGATGAAATGCATGTTTTCTGTTGGCAGAAGGAGTAAAGCACTGTGCGCAAGATGACTCGGATTGTTCTGTTCGGGCTGCTGGTGATGGGCGTACTCGCGCTCAGCCTCGGCAGTGTCGCCGCCCAGGAACAGCGGCCATATCGCATCGTCGTGGTCACGCATGGCCAGGCATCTGACCCGTTCTGGTCGGTCGTGGCGAATGGCGTCAACGACGCGGCGCGCGATATGCGGGTGACAGTGGAATATCAAGCTCCCGGCACGTTTGACATGGTGGCGATGGCGCAGTTGATTGATGCCGCCGTGGCCAGCAACCCGGATGCGCTGGTGGTGTCGCTCCCCGATGCCGACGCGCTTGGCCCCTCGATTGAAGCGGCGGTTGCGGCCGGTATCCCGGTCATGACGATCAACTCCGGCAGCGATGTCGCGCAGAGCCTCGGCGCGATGGCGCACGTCGGCCAAACCGAGTACGAAGCGGGCTACGGCGCGGGCCAGCGCATGGCAGCAGCCGGCGCGACCAACGCCCTGTGCGTGAATCAGGAAGTCGGTAATGCGGCGCTCGATCTGCGCTGCCAGGGCTTCACCGATGCGATGGGCGAGGCCGGCGGCGTGGTGAACGTGCTGGCGGTTGAGCTGTCGGACCCGACCGGCGCGCAGAGCCGCATTGCTGCGGCGCTGGCGGCCGACCCGGCGATTGACGCCGTGTTCACGCTCGGCCCGACCGGCGCCGCTCCGGCGCTGGCGGCACTCGAAGCTGAAGGTCTGCTCGGCACGATGAAGGTCGCCACCTTCGACCTGTCGCCCGAAGTGCTGCAGGCGATTGTGGACGGCAACATGCTGTTCGCGGTGGACCAGCAGCAGTATCTGCAGGGCTACCTGCCGATTGTGTACCTGACGCTGTATCTGGAAAACCTCAACACGCCAGGCCAATTCCTGATCCCCACCGGTCCTGGCTTCGTCACACAGGACACCGCCGCGACCGTGATCGAATACTCGGCGCGCGGAACCCGCTAGGCAGCCATGTGGTGAACGACGGGGTGGGGCGATATTGCCTCACCCCGTTTTGTGTGAACGAAACGCAGGGGCAGGCGCTGGCCGCCTGAAGCTGCTTTCGGAAGGGAACAGGAAAGGGCGATATGACCGAACAAGGGGGCGCTGCCCGAACGGACGAACGGCTGCTGCGCGAGGGCGTCATTCGCCGGCTCGTTCGCCGGCCCGAACTTGGCGCAATCGGCGGGGCGGTATTGATCTGGGTTTTCTTTGCAATCATCGCGGGAGATCGCGGTTTTCTTTCCTTACGCGGAACAGCGAATTATCTCGGCGTTTCGGCGGAACTGGGCATTCTCGCCATCTTCGTCTCGCTTCTCATGATCGGCGGCGAGTTCGACCTGTCCATCGGCTCGATCATCGGCGCATGCGGCATGATTATCGCCATCCTGCCGGTCGAATTCGGCCTGAACATCTGGATCGCCATCGCGGCCGCATTTGGTTTCGCGCTGGTGATCGGCGCGCTGAACGGCATTCTGGTCGTTCGCACCGGCTTACCGTCGTTCATCATCACGCTCGCCTCGCTGTTTGTCGTGCGCGGCCTGACGATAGGTCTGACGCGCGTGATCACCGGGCGCACGCAGGTGGGCGGAATCACCGATGTGGCGGGTTATGACACGGCGCAGGCCTTCTTCGCCAGCAGTTTGCAGATCGTAGACCCGGCGTCGGCACGAGCGGTGACAGCCAATTTCTCGGTCTCCATCCTGTGGTGCATCGTGCTGATGGTGCTAGGAACCTGGCTGCTGCGGCGAACGCGCGCTGGAAACTGGATTTTCGGAGTGGGCGGCGACAAGAACGCGGCCCGCAACATGGGCGTGCCGGTTCGCCGGATGAAGATTCTGCTCTTCATGGGCACAGCGGCGGCGGCCTGCCTGGTAGCGACTATTCAGGTGCTGTCGGTGGGAAGCGCCGATGTGCTGCGTGGCACCGGCCGCGAGTTCTATGCCATCATCGCCACCGTCATCGGCGGTACGCTGCTGACCGGCGGCTACGGGTCGGTTATCGGCCCGGTGTTCGGCGCGCTGATCGTGGGGATGGTGCAGCAGGGCATCGTCTACACCGGCATCGACTCGGACTGGTTTCAGGTCTTCCTCGGAACGATGCTGGTGGCAGCGGTGATGGTCAATAACTACATGCGGCGGTTGGCGTCGGAGGCGAAAAAGAAGGAATCATGAGCGAGAGCCAAACGCCTTTCGTCGTCGAGCTGGCCGACGTCTACAAGTATTTTGGTAACGTCATCGCGCTTTCGGGCGTCACTTTCACGCTCAAGCGCGGCGAAGTGCATTGTTTGCTGGGCGATAACGGCGCGGGTAAGAGCACGCTCATCAAGATCTTGTCGGGCGTACACAAGGCAGACAGCGGGCTATACCGGGTGGACGGTGAACCAGTCAGCTTCAGTTCTCCGCGCGATGCGCTGGAGGCGGGCATCGCGACTGTCTATCAGGACTTGTCCATGATTCCGCTGATGAGCATCACCCGCAACTTCTTCCTCGGTAGTGAGCCGACGAAGGGCTGGGGGCCGTTCCGGCGTTTCGATGTGAACGGGGCGCGAGAGACTGTGCTGCAGGAAATGCAGAAGATGGGTATTGATATCCGCGACCCTGAGCAGGCGGTTGGAACGCTGTCGGGCGGCGAACGGCAGTCGGTGGCGATTGCCCGCGCCGTCTACTTCGGGGCGCGCGTGCTGATCCTCGATGAGCCGACGTCGGCGCTGGGCGTCAAACAGGCGGGGATGGTACTGCGTTATATCGCCCGCGCCCGGTCGCAGGGGGTGGCGGTGATCTTCATCACGCACAATCCACACCACGCCTATCCGGTTGGTGACCGCTTCACCATCCTCAAGCGCGGCAAGACGATGGGGACGTTCACCAAGGCCGAGCTTCCGCGCGATGAAATGATCCGCATGATGAGCGGCATGGAAGACCTCGAACGGCTAGAACACGAATTGCGCGAGTTCAGTGCAGAGGGCAAATAGGCTTAGCCGAGGTCGCAGTTCCTCGCACGCTCACATAAAGCGGGGGCGCTTCGTTCAACTGGCCAGGAGTGCCCGCCGTTCTTCACGCCGTTCCACCCGGCGCGCCACATAGCCGAGGGCGAGTACGCCTGCCCCCAGAACCCCGATCATCGCGTAGGCGCTGCCGATCCCAACCTGATCACCCAGAGAACCAAGCACCTGCGGCGCGATAAGGATCGCCAGCCCATTGGCGATTGCCACACGGGCCGATGCGGTGTCCACATTGTCGCGCCCGGCATGGAGGGCCGATGCCAGCGTCATCGGGAAGAAGTTGGAAATACCCAGGGCCATCACGAACAGCGCCCCAAGAGCCACGATGGGATCGCGGACTAACAGCAGGAATGGGAAGGCGACCAGGACGAGCACGGCCGCTCCGACCAGCAGCGTGCTGGGCTGGAAGCGCCGGGAAAGGACGGAACCGCCCAGTCGCCCGACGATGAACGCCAGCCAGAAGAAGGTAAGCGTTCCGGCGGCCGTCGTCCGCTCGACGCCGATCACCTGCTCGAAGTATTCCGGCGACCAGAAGGCCACAGACCACTCGACGGCCGTGCCGAGCAGCATGACGCCCCAGAACAGCCAATACATGCCCGGCAGGCGGCGCCGTGACCGGTGGTGTCCGTCTTTGTGCGGGCTGGCCGGGATCGTGATCTTGCGGCCGAAAACGAACATGAGCACCCACGACAGCGACGCCAGCACGAGGGCCGCGCGCCAGCCGAGCGTAGTCGCCGCAAGCTGGCTGATCAGCAGCGGCCCCATGAGGCCGGCAACGCTGGCCCCGATGGTGCTCTCGGAGATAGCGATGCCACGATTTTCCCCGGTGTGATCGGCCAGCGCGGCCTGCACGATGATCAGCATCAGGACGCCCATGAAACCCATGGTGAAGGCGGCCGCCACG
>JAEURB010000071.1 GCA_016788435.1 Anaerolineae bacterium
CGGTGGGTTCCGATGGTGAAATCTGGTGGCGGCTGGTCGAGGGGGTCTGGGTCGCCGCCAACCTGACCGCGGCCGGCGGCAACTGCGGCGCGATCCCGCTGGTCGCTCCCCCGCCCATCCCGGTGAATTGAGGATCGGACAGTTCTATCTCGCTGCCTCGATGATCCACCCGAAGCACTCGTGCGCGGTCAGCGCCGAGCCGCGTGCATAGGCGCGTTGGAAACCATCCTCGCCGAGCGCCGCTTCCAGCCGTGCTCGCAGGTTCAGCCGCTCATAGATCAGGTGAGTCAGTGCCACCATGCTGGCCGGGTGATGCAGCGATAAACCCATTGCCGCCGCCGCGCCTTCGCAGTTCCCTGCGTCGGCCAGCAGCGCGGCGACCAGCGGCAGCGTCACATAGTCGAACACCAGGAAGGCCGTCCCGGCGATCTGCCGGATCGCGGGCAGTGCGGCCCGCCGGGCGCGTTCGGACTCTCCCAGCATGACCAGCGCGTACCCCAGGAAGACCTGAGCCGCGACGCCGCTGCCGTGATCGCCGAACAGGACGATGGACTGCTCGGCGCGTTCCCGCGCGGTTTCGGCGTCCCCTTCGATCAGCGCGTTCATGCTGTAGGTACACAGCCCACGCGCCTTCAGGGTTGGATTGTTCTGGTTGGCCGCCACTGCCATCAGTTCTTCACCCAGCGCCCGGTAGCGCGGGAAGTCCCCGGCCCGCAGCACCGCCCCAGCCAGATACCAGCCGCCCGCATTAGCCGCGTCCACATGCGCCCCCAGGCGGTGCAGCAGCCCATAGGCTTCTTCATAACAGCGTTCGGCTTCGGGATAATCCGGTTTGTTCTCCACCGCCGCGCCCAGCGTCAGCAGCGCCCGCGCCAGATCGACATCATCGCCGATGTCCCGCAGCAGCCCGATGGCCGCGCGGGAATGTTCCTCGGCCTCGGCGAACTGGGTCAGATCGACTTCGGCGAACGCCCGCCACAGCAAACACTGGGCGGTGTAGAAGGTATCGCCCAGCCTGGTGAACAGGCGGTAGGCTTGCTCGAAGCATTGCACTGCGGCACACTTCTGTTCCACCGAGGCCGCGGCTAAGCCCTGCTGGTAGTCGCTGACGGCGATCTCGAACGCATCGCCGCGCTGCTGGGCCATCTCCAGCGCCTGTTCCAGGCCATGCCGGGCATCGCTGTGCGTCCGGTTGGGCAGGGCGCTCAATCCGCCTGCGCTCCACGAACGCGCCAGCAGTCGGCCGTACAGCCGGGTATCTTCGGCGAACCGTTCGAGCGCCGGTCGGAGCAGATCGGCGCGTTCCTGGATGCGATTCCGCAGTTCGCAGAACCAGTACAGACTTTCCAGCGCCGCGTTCACCCAGTCGGCGCGGCCCCGTTCGATAGCCCAGCGCCAGGCCGAGCGGATGTTCTCGAAGTCGGCATCGATCTCATCCAGCGCCGGTGACTGCCGTCTGCCTTTGAGATCGCCTTCGCGCTCCGCCAGGAAGCCGAGGTAATAGGCGCTGTGGGCATCGCGGGCGGCCTGCTCCTGTCCACGGGCAGCCAGTTGCTCATTCGCGTACTGTCGCAGCAGTTCATGGAACGTATAGCGCCGGGAACCATTCAGTCGCAGCAGCGCCTTCCCCACTAATGACGACAGAATCTCGGTCGTGGCTCCAGTGACGGCCCGCGCCGCCCGCTGCGAGCAGCCGCCCCGGAATACCGCCAGCCGCATGAAGATGTCGCGTTCTGCTTCGCTGATCTGATCCCAGGATGCGCCCAGCACCGCCTGGATACTGACGTGGCGCTGGGGCACATCGCGCATGGATGTATTCAGCAGCGCCGTGCTCTGGCGGATCGAATCGCCGATTTCCGCCAGTGACAGGGTTTCCAGCCGGGCCGCCGCCAGTTCAATCGCCAGCGGCATCCCACCGGTGAGTTGGCACAGGCGCACGGCTTCCGGTGTGTTGATCGCATCCAGTGTGAAATCGGGGACGATCAGTCGGGCGCACTGCGTCAGCAGATCGAGCGCCTCGCTCTGCTCACCATCCTCGTGCAGCCCATTGGGGTACGACAGTCCCCCCAGGCTGAACAGGGCTTCCCCATGCAGGAACAGCCGCTCGCGCGATGTCACTAGAATCTTCAACCGGGGCGAGGCTTCCAG
>JAEURB010000073.1 GCA_016788435.1 Anaerolineae bacterium
GGCGCTGATGACCTGATCGGCGCATCCCGCCCTGCCCTGCAGTTGATAGAAAGCGACCATCGCCTGCACCGAGCGCAATCCAGCGGTGGTATTGATGAAACTGGAGGTGGCCAGACGGCAGGCCGTGTCGGCCATCACCTGAATCGGGTCGCCGGGAAGTTGCAATTCGAGCAGGCGGCGAACGGCACGGTCCAGATTGCCGTCCTGGGCGTAAGCCAGCGCGATTAGTTCGAGGTAGCGCGTCTTGTCCGATTCGGCAAGCTGGTGCGGCGCGACATCCACAACCTGTACTGGCGCGACGCCCCAGGCGATGAACAGGCCGCCGGCCACGCCAAGGATGAGGCCGATCAGGATGGAAACTGGCGACAGACCGCGCCGCTTGTGCTGATAGCGGCCCGCGGCACCGCCCGGCCCGGAAGGCTGGCTCATGGGCCAGCCACCTGCGCCTGCCGGTACGGTTCCATGATCGGCGTCAGGCGTCCCAGCCCGGCTGACAGAGCCACCAGCATCTGGATATCCGACACATCGCCGGATGCGCTGATGGTGCGCTCGGTGATTTCCTGCACGAAGGCGGGGATGTTGGCAGCTTCAAGCGTGCGCAGCCGGTCAAACGCGCCGGTCAGGTCACCATCGTGCACATAGGCTCGCGCCACCATCACCGTGTAGTCGTCCTTGTAGCGGTCGGCCAGCGCACTGGCCGGACTGTTCACAGGTTGCGCCGGAAACTGCACCCAGCCGAGAAACAGCCCGATCCCCAAGCCCACGACCGCGCCGATGATCAGCGACAGCAATACACGTTGCATAAACGCTCCTCAAACCGGCACCAGTTTAATGGGGCGCTTCGCTGCGCGCAAAGGTCAGACGCCGGGGGATGGGGAAACCGGCGGAAATGTTCGCTGCGCCGGTGGCCGGCAAAACCTCACCCCGCGGCTCCCTCCTGGCAGGGGTAGGTTTTCGCGATCAGCCTGCCGTCTCACATCTGCCCGCTTTGCGTCCATCCCGTCTACTTTACTTTCACCCCAATCAGGCGTACCTAGTCTACGATGAAGGCTGCCGTACGGCCCGGCCACCCGCAAAACCAGCCCCTTGTGCGCTGGTTGTCCACTATTCTGTCCTGTTGTCCTGCAACTTCTTCCCTCAGTCCGAGTCCGCTATTTTGATTCTGTCCAGTTGTCCGCTCTTTCACAGGTTTGCTAATACCACCCCATTCGCCCACGCCGCCCTGCGCTTTCCCGGTTGCGAACATCCGGACGCGCACCATTCCCCGCTTTACGCCGCGTCGCGGAGTGGAGGGGATCGGGGGGAGGTTTCGTGAAGGCAGAGACGCTACCCTGCGATAAAGAACCTGCCCCTGCCACCCGGCTCCCTCTCCAGATGTACACAGCACCTAACTCATTAACGCCCTGGAGAAGGGGCTGGGGGGCGAGGGCTTCGGGCGACTACCACTTCCGCCACGCCGGCCGAGCCGGCCCCAGCCTAGCGGCGCAGCCCCGATTGCGCCACGCCTTCAATGAAGTAACGTTGGAGCATGACAAACAGCGCCAGCATCGGCAGCGTTGCAATGAGAGAGCCCATCATGATCAGGTTATACGGCGTGTCGCGCTGCCCCTGCAGCAGGGCGATGCCGATGGTGACCACGCGGGTATCGGTGGTATTGGCAACCACCAGCGGAAAGAGGAAATCATTCCATGCCGCCTGAATCGTGATCACTGCGAAAGCTGCAATGGCTGGAATGCTGAGCGGAATGGTGATACGCCAGAGGATTTGCAGCGGGTTCGCCCCGTCAATCTCAGCCGCTTCCTCCAGGTCAATCGGAATCTGCATGAAGGCCTGGCGCAGCAAGAACAAGGCGAACGCGCTGAACACACCCGGAATGATGAGCGCCCCGAAGGTGTTACGCAGCCCCAAACCCTTAATCAGGATGAATTCGGGAATCAAGATGGCCTGAAATGGCACGATCAACAAGCCAAGACTCAGCGCGAAGAGCAGCGAACGCCCCGGAAATTTGTAGCGGGCGAAGCCATAGGCCGCCAGCGAACAGGTAATCAACTGCCCAATCGTGCGGGCGGCCGTAACAAGGAACGAATTCAGCAGGTAGCGGTTGAAGTTTGGCGACTGCTCGTAGAGCCGGCCGGCGACCTCAAGGCAGGAGGGGTTTTCGGGGAAGAAGCGAATCGGTGAAATCGCCAGTTCTGCATCAGGCTTGCAGGCGGTCGAAGCCATCCAGATGAACGGCAGCAGCATGAAGAACGCGCCTGCGATCAGGATGACGTAGCTCACCACCCTGATTCCGATCCCGATGTGATCAAGGGGTGCTGCGCTGACCCGGCCTGTGGATCTGACGGGTTGTACGGTCATCAGCCCGCCTCCGATTCGTAAAATACCCATCGGCGCTGCAGGCGAAGCTGAACGACGGTGATGAACAGGACGATGATGAACAGCGCGAGCGCAATGGCGGAAGCATAGCCAAACTCAGACCGCACGAAGCCAGTTTGATAGAGCAGGTATGTCAACGTGGTTGCGCTGCCGCTCACGCCACCAGGCGTCGTGCGCTGAGTCATGATGAAGACCTGGTCGAAGATCTGGAACACCGAAATGAAGTTCAGCGTCAGAACCAGGAATGTGATTGGTGACAGCATCGGCAGGGTGACATGGAAGAAACGCTGCCGGCCATTCGCCCCGTCAATCACGGCTGCCTCGTGCAGCACGCGCGGCACATTTTGCAGGCCCGCCAGAAACAAAATCATATCGAAGCCGATACGCTGCCAAACCGTCACGGCGGCGATGGGTATCAGCACCAGTTCGGGGCGGGTGAGCCACTGCATGGAACCCAGCCCCGGAACGATGCCGATCAGCCCCAAACCAGGCTGAAAGACCCAAGTCCAAACCACTGACGCGGCAACGGTCGAGGTGACGACCGGCAGGAAGTAAATCGTGCGAAAGACGTTGCGGAAGCGCAAACGCTGATTGAGCAGTACCGCCGCGCCGAGCGCCAGCCCCATATTCAGCGGTATGACGATCAGGGCGAGTTTCAGCGTGTTCGCCAGCGCGCGTCCAAACAGCGGATCGCGAAGAATACGCCCGAAATTATCCAGCCCGGCAAATTCCGGCGGTTTGATGCCATTCCACTCGAAGAACGAGAGTCCGAAGGCGACCAGTACCGGGATGCCGAAGAAGATAAACAGACCAATGGTATTGGGGGCGATCAGCGCCAGCCCCCAGAACGCCTTACGCCGCGCGAGCGGGGTGCGCCCAAAGATGTTCAATATTGCAGACATGGATGGCAAGCCGGGTTTCAGTATTAAACACGTGGGGCGCAGGATAGGCTGCGCCCCACGTGTTTATAACGCAATCAGGCGAAGATTACATGCCTGCGACGGCTGCATCAACCGCTTCGCAGCCGAGCGCTGTCGCTTCTTCAACCGACATGCCGAGGTCGAAGATGTTCACCGGCAGTTCGGTGTTGCCGATATTCCACACTTCGTCGAATACCGTCACGCCC
The DNA here is from genome assembly GCA_016788435.1 of Anaerolineae bacterium. GTDB lineage: Bacteria > Chloroflexota > Anaerolineae > Aggregatilineales > Phototrophicaceae > Flexifilum. The sequence continues at coordinate 3,503 of JAEURB010000073.1, forward strand.
TGCGAGTCCTGCAGGGCGTCCACGAAGGTCTGAATATTGACATCATCGGTGCCGAAAGCGTCAATCCAGGTCTGCTGCTGTGAAGGCGCAGCCGGGGCGACGCCGCCCGCTTCGGCGAAGTAACGCTGACCCGCATCGCTGCCAAGGAAGATGATCAGGTTCGCAGCCAGATCAGGGGTGTCGGTGCTGGCCGCACCCACATAACCGACCGAGTGAACAATGGAACGGCTGCGGCCGGTTTCTGGATTGCGCGGCAGCTGCACCACGTCCCAGTTGAAATCAGCTGATTCGAGCGCGGCGGGCAGCTTCCACGAGCCGCCAGTCACCATCGCCACGCGCCCGGCCAGCCAGGCATTGAAGGAGTCGTCGGCTGAGGAACCACCCAGATCGCTGATAGTGGGCATGTAACCCGCGTCCAGCAAGCCCTTCAGGAAGGTGAGGCCTTCGATGCTGCCCGCGTCCTGGAGCGTGCAGGTGGTGTGATCGCTGGCGATGACCGGCTCGACACCCGTCGCGGCGACCCAATTCGTCCAGCCAGCCTGATATTCGCTGTAGGCCGCAGCGCCATACACGCCAGCCGCAGCATCGGTCAGCGCTTCGGCATCAGCGGCGAAATCATCCCATGTCCAGTCGGCGGTCGGGTAATCCAGACCAGCGGCATCGAACAGGTCCTTGTTGTAGTAGACGGCGATGGTGTCCCAGTTCACGGGAAGGGCGTACAGATCGCCATCCGGGCCAGAACGATACGGATCAATCATGCCGCTTCCCCAAACAGACGTGTCAATGCCAGCGGCATCGAGGTACGGCTGGAGGTCGAGAAGCGCCTCGTTCTCCTGATAGAAACCGACATTGGTCTGCGACATATTAAACACGTCCGGCATATCGCCGCCCGCGACGTTTGTACGCAGCAGATCCCAGTAGTTCGCCCACGGCTGAACCTGAAGGTCCACAGTTGCGCCGGGGCAGTAGTCGGTCGTCCACTCGTTGATGGCCTCACCAATGATGGTGGCCCAATTCTCATCCCACACCCACATCGTCAGTTCGCCCGGCTCGTCACAAGCGACCGGAGTGATCGCCGGCGCGGCATCCTGCGCGAGGCTGACGCCAACCGTTCCAAGCATCAGAGCAAACACCAGCGCGAGAACCAACCATCTAGTTCGCATTGCAACCTTCTCCCATCCCGACATGCTGATAGAGGACATTCGGCTGAAGCTGACTCAGACCAGTTACGATTGTAGCAAATACGCTTGAGCCTCGCACGCACAATTGGCTATGAGGAGTGGGGCAAACGCATCAAATCCATCACGAAGGTACAAAGACACAAAGGCACAAAGGACAATTCAGTAATCCGCATTTCAAACGCACGGAGTATGGTCACACTTGATTGGATGCTTTCCGCCTGAGCCAGTTCTAATGCGTCAGCCCTGAATATGGGACCGGGGAAAGCGCCGCTTCGGGCCTTGAGCGTTGCTCGCATTCTCGGCCATAATCAACAAAGAAGCGCGCCGGTGTGGGCGCGCTGGTGAGGGGGAGGATTTGATGCCAGCGGTGGGAGTCGAACCCACACGTCCGCAAGGACACGCGATTTTGAGTCGCGGGCGTCTGCCAATTCCGCCACGCTGGCTGAAACGACTGTGTTCATGGTAACGAAGCACTTGTCTGATTTCAATGCCCGTCTACGCTGACGCCGACCCGGCACTGATCGCGGCGGCTCGCCGTGGCGATCTCAATGCCTACAACGTGCTCGTCCTGCAGTTTCAGGACGCGGTCTATAGCCTGGCCTATCGCCTGATTGGTGACCGTGACACGGCGGCGGACGCGGCGCAGGAGGCACTGATTACGGCCTGGCGGCGGCTGGACTCGTATCGGGGCGGCAGTTTCCGCGCCTGGCTGCTCCGGATCACTGCCAATCACTGCTACGACGAGTTCCGGCGGCGCAAACGCGCACCGAGCGTGTCGCTCGAAGCGGTGACCGGAGACGACGACTCGTTCCTGCCCATCGCCGCACATGATGAAACGCCGGAACAGGCCGTGCAGCGCGCCGAGCTGCAACGGGCGATTCAGAACTGCCTGATGGCACTGCCCGCTGACCAGCGCGCCGTGGCCGTCCTCAGCGACGTGGAGGGCTTCGACTACCAGGCCATTGCCGAACAGGTAGGCGCGGCGCTGGGCACGGTGAAATCGCGCCTCAGCCGGGCGCGCGCGGCGCTGCGCGACTGCCTGCGCGATGTGCTGGAACTTTCCGGCCCCTCTGAGCGTCCTACTGGCAGAGACTGAATGATCAGGCCATGCCGGACGACCGACCCGTGAACCCCACCCTTCCACCCGATGATCTGGACGCGCTATCGGCGTATCTGGACAACCAGCTGCTCCCGGCCGAACGCGCGGCGCTCGAAGCGCGCCTGGCGACCGAACCTGGTCTACGCGAACAGCTTGGCGGACTGCGGGCAGTTCAGGCGGCGCTGCGCGGGCTACCGGAACTGAAGGCGCCGCGTAACCTGACGCTGACGGCCGCGCAGGCCAGGCCCGTGAAGCGAACCGCGGTCTTCCCGGCCTTCGTCAGTGGCCTGAGCGCGGTTGCGGCCATCCTGCTGATCGCGGCTGGCTTGGGCATCCTGCGCCCCGCAGCCTCACCGTTCGATGAGGCCGCGCCGCTGGCTATTGCGGCGGCCCCCAGCGCAACGACTGCTCTGACACCAATGGATTCCTCACCCGCGGCCCGCGCCATGGAAGCCTCGGCCTCTCCTGAGCCAGACCCGAACGACCGTAATCAGCAGACTGTGCAAGGCGCATTGGAGGCG